>CALJSD010000233.1 GCA_937976325.1 uncultured Carnobacterium sp. | reverse complement strand
TTAACATGGCAAACAAACAAGATTTGATCGCTAAAGTAGCAGAAGCTACAGAATTGACTAAGAAAGATTCAGCAGCAGCAGTTGACGCTGTTTTCGCAGCAGTAACTGAATTCCTTTCAGCTGGTGAAAAAGTTCAATTGATCGGTTTTGGTAACTTTGAAGTTCGTAAACGCGCAGCTCGTAAAGGTCGCAACCCACAAACTGGTAAAGAAATCAAAATCAAAGCTTCTAAAGTTCCAGCATTCAAAGCTGGTAAAGCTCTTAAAGATGCAGTTAAAAAATAATTCCAATGAATTATTTTTCATAGCATGAAGTTTTAATTGGTGTTATATTAGAGTTAACTCTATATAACACCTTCTTTTTTTGGTGTGAAACTTCAATAGATACATATACTACTCGCAGTTCATCTGCAAAAGGAGACATTATGACACAAGTAATCGAAGCGATTGAACAAGCCTTACAAGAACAAGATATTGATAAAGTCTATGAACACTATCATGATTTTTTTGATCATTTTGACCCAGAAAAAGATCTTCAAGAGATGGCAGATTTAGCGACTTATTCTGTATCGATTGGTTTCTATGAAGAAGCCAAACGTGCCTTGTTACGACTCACTGAAGTGGAACCAGACGAAGCGATTTGGACGATTTTATTAGCCGAGATTTTAGTGGCTGAAGGAGAAACAGATCAAGCGTTATCGATTCTGTATGATATTCCTGAAACGGATCCAGACTACCCAAGTGTGTTGGTGGTGCAATCAGAAGCTTACCGTGAAGAAGGAGACTTCGATTTAGCAGAGAAGAAACTCTTAAAAGCAAAAGACTTGAACCCAGACGAAGCGATTATTGATTTTTATCTTGGAACTTTATTATTTGAAGCGGGAAGTTTCGAACGTAGTGCATTCTTCTTAGAACGTTTCTTAAAACAAAATCCAGAGGAAACTGGGGAAGAAGAACGAGCACAAGAGTTGTATGTCGAAGCAACTTTGAGAATGGGCAATAAAGAGCCCTTAGAGCAATTTATTGGCGACGAGAGTATTGATGGACTCTCTAGTGATTTATTACTTCAAATGGCGTCTTATGAGTCCATTGAGGGTAACTACGAGAAGGCGCTCGAGTATTACACGGAACTTCTAGAACGTGAACCTGAAAATAGTGAAGTGACACTAAACGTAATTCAATGTCTCTTAATCTTAAAACGTGACGAGGAAGCAAAAAACTATGCGCAGAAATGGATTGCTTTTGATGAATTAAACGATGAAGCGCACCGCATTCTTGGACAAATTGAAATTGCAACAGGAAATGCAAAAGTTGGCTTACAGGAATTAAAAGAAGCGGTCAACCTCAATAATGATTCACTCCTTAATGTGACAAGTTTTGTGGAAGCATTAAACGATGAAGAGGAATATGAGGAAAGTATTGCATTTCTTGAAAGTTTAGAAACAAAAGAAGATGCGGTTATTCTGTACTTGTTTGCGAAAACTTATGAAGCAATGGAAGAGTACAGCGAGGCCTTTACAAACTATCAAAAAGCTTATGAAGCCGGTGAAAGTTCTGTTGAATTCTTAGAAGACTATATCCGCTTTATGATTGAAGAGGGACGTAAGGATTTAGCAGCACCAGCCTTGCAAGAAGCATTAAAGGTAGATCCATTTAATCCTGAGTTTATTCGTTATACATTTATTTTTGAAGAGTAGGAGGGATACTTTGTTTAACCCAAGTTTAGAAACGAAGAAGAAATTTATTTCGTGGTTCATTTCAAATCATTCTTTGAAAAGAAGAGAGTCATTGTGGATTCTGAACTACTTGTTAAACCATGAGTTATTGTTAAGACAAATTCATTTTGTGGAGCATGTGGAAGCTACTCCAAAAGGAATGTTGTTTTCAACAATTAAACCTGCTCAAGAATCTTTCCTATTTTATAAGGAAGGAACAAAATTCGATAATCCGGAAGTAGCCTTTCACGATATGCGTCTTCACTGGAAAGAAGATTGCTATGTAGAATTAGATTTTCCAAACGCTTATAAGAGTATGGTGAGTTTTGCCGTATTAGAGAAAAATCCTTATTATGTCTCTGAAGTAGAAGATGAAGAAGTGGTGCAAGACGAATTAGCAACGATTCAAAAAGAAGCCATGATTGCTCAATTAAAATTGGACATAAATGAGGCTTTAGAAGCCATGGACTCTAAGCGATTTATGGAACTAACAAATCGATTAAAGGAGTTAGAAGATGAGTGATTTGAAACGAACAGTTGATATACAATCGGTACCGCTTTTCGTTAGTGCACTCCCTGTTCTTCAAACGTTAAAAGAAGCTGGACATGAAGCCGTTTTTGTGGGTGGTTCAGTCCGTGATTTAGTTCTAGGAAAAGAGATTTCCGATGTGGATATTGCGACGAGTGCAACACCAGAAGAAGTGAAGAGTCTCTTTTCTCATACAGTAGATGTCGGGATTGAGCACGGAACCGTTCTTGTATTGCATCATCATGATAGCTATGAGGTAACGACATTTCGTACAGAAGGCACGTACCAAGACTTTAGACATCCAGATTCTGTGACCTTTGTCAGAAGTCTGGAAGAGGACTTGATGCGCAGGGATTTTACGATTAATGCACTTGCGGTTAATGACCAAGAAGAAATTGTCGATTATTTTGGTGGAATTGAAGACTTAGAGCGAGAGATTATCCGTTGTGTTGGAAATTCTCTGGAACGTTTTAATGAAGATGCGCTTCGGATGATGCGTGCAGTCAGGTTTGCTGGTCAATTAGGCTTTACGATTGAGTCTGATACTTTTAATGCGATTCGTACGTTAAAAGCCAATCTCGAACGAGTAGCTGTGGAGCGTATGAAAGTTGAGTTTGAGAAAATGATTCTTAGTCCACATCGTGCTCTTGCCTTTAAAGCGTTAGTAGAGAGTGAGCTTTACCATTCTTGTCCAGATTTTAAAGAAGCTAAAGAAACATTGCTTAAAATCGGAGCATTTCCATTAGAAAAATTAACGATTACGCAAGCATGGATTTTATTTGCGTACTACGAATACTTAACTGTTCCTCAGCTTAGAAAAGTGTTGAAAGACTGGAAATCTTCAAACGACCAATTTTCTACGATTTTAACGGGATATCAAACCTTACTCGCTCGTCTTGAAAAAGAGTGGGATGCATTCCTTGCCTATGAATGTCCAGAAGTTTTAGCGATTGAAGTAGAGCAGTTGTTACCAGGAATTGGCCACAGAGAACAATTAGTAGAGTTAGAAGAAGTGTATCGACAATTACCGATTAGTTCGATGAAAGACATTCAAATTGATGGATTTGGAGTAAAAGAAGCACTTGGCTTAGAGAAGATGGGACCTATTATTGGTGAAGTCTTACAAGCTCTTCAAACAGAGATTTTATCTGGTAGATTAGCTAATGAAAATACAGAGATAGTTTCATGGATTAGAAATAATTTCAATGAAAGTAAATAAAGTTTCATTGAAATGAAAAACAATTTATTGAAAGCCATTTAATTTAATATAATTCTTGAATGAAAGGCGTTTCAATGGTATTATCATTTTGTAAGCAATAATTTATTTTAAGGAGTGACCCTATATGAAAAAGGTTATGTCAGGTTTACGATTTGTATTTAGAAATGGAGAAACATGGACGATTAATCGCCGTTTGATTGGTGACTTATGGATTAAAAAAGTTACAACATCATTTGGACGTATTAACGGTGGCGAATTCCAAGAAATTCACCCATGTGAATCATTACGTATCGAAATCTTCCCTGAAGCAGACCACGTTATGTCAGAAGATATCAACTTAGGTGGTTTAGAATTAGGAATGTTCGAACGCGTTAAAAAATATAGCGATATCGAATTAATGGATATTTTATATGTTGATGGAAATCATCCAAAATCAGATGTAATTGTTGACAAAGATCGTGTTTATTTCCCATACAGCCCAGTAGATGAAGATGGAAATGACAACAAATACCAAAGTTCAGCAATTGGTTCACACGGTAACTTATTCATCGTGATTGACCCAGAAAAATCTGTGGAAGATATCTACCCAGAAATTTAATTGTCAATTGAACCTAGGACATTTGTCCTAGGTTTTTTATTTAGGATAAATTATTTATTTTATTATATAGAAGTCTAGTTCTTTTCATGATTTCAAGGTATAATAAACCTATCACAAGTTAAAGGAGAAAGTGTATGAAAGTTTGTTTTATTGCAGCTGAAGCAGCTCCCTTTGTTAAAGTAGGAGGGTTAGGAGACGTTATTGGTTCTCTTCCAAAAGCCCTTCGTGAATTAGGCGTAGATGCACGTGTTATTTTACCTTTGTATTCTAGTATTGACCGCGAACGTTTTGGCTTAAAATACAAAGCATATCAATTTGTTGATTTGGGTTGGAGACATTCGTATTGTGGAATTTTCGAGACTGAAGTGGACGGAGTTCCTTGTTATTTTGTAGATAATGAGCAATATTTTAATCGTGATAGTATTTATGGACAAGCAGATGACGGTGAACGTTTTGCTTTCTTCTCTAAGGCTGCACTTGAAATTTTACCAGCACTTGATTTTAAACCAGATGTTGTGAACGTTAACGACTGGCATACTGCACTTTCTGTTATTTACTTAGATGTATTGAAGAGTCGTAAAGCAGAATTCTATAAGGATATGAAGAGTGTGCTTTCGATTCATAATATTGAATTCCAAGGTCGATTCAACCCATATGAAATGGGAAATCTATTTGGATTAGAAAATAAATATTTTGACGCACTCATTTACAATGGTGACGTGAACTTACTAAAAGGTGCGATTCAATTGGCGGACCGCGTGAATACAGTAAGTGAAACATATGCGCGTGAAATCTTGGACCCTTATTTCTCATATGGACTCGACAAGATTTTAACTGTTGAACAAGGAAAATTAAGAGGAATCTTAAA
>CALJSD010000232.1 GCA_937976325.1 uncultured Carnobacterium sp. | reverse complement strand
TTGGATAACTGAGTTGCAGCATTTGATAAATGTCCGCCACCACCCATTTTCTCCATCACACGTTGTACGTTCTTGTTTCCTAAACTACGAGCACTAATACCAACACGACCGTCATTACGTTTTGTAACCACAAATGAAGCATCGATGTTTTCCATCGATAACATCATATCAGCCGTTTGTGCAGCCACGACTGTCGGATAAACGGTATTTTCTTCACCGTGAACAATTCCGACATTGTTAGGAAGCATTTCGAGCGAGTTTAGTAGATGCGAACGCATTAAGTACGTATCTACATTTTCTTTTAATAAGCGTTGGATAAGGATTGTATCCGCACCAACAGATTTCAGGTAGCTAGCCGTATCAAAGGTACGAGACCCTGTACGAAGCGTGAAATTACGCGTATCTACAATAATACCAGCAAGCAAGGTCGTTGCTTCGATTGGCTGAATCTTCTCAGCTTCTTCAGATTGATATTCTAGCAATTCTGTAATCAATTCACCGACAGATGAAGCATACGGTTCAATATAAACCAAGTCAGGATTTTCTGGGAATTCCTCTCCACGACGGTGATGGTCGATAATCACTAGCTTATTAGCCTTTTTAACAATCGATGGAGCAGCGCATAGGGAAGGCTTGCTTACATCGACAATAATAACTAGTGTATTTTCAGTGATTAACGCTTCCGCCATCTCTGGATTTACGATGGCAGTGTAGAGACGCTCATCTTTTTTAATCACTTCCATCAATTTCTTGATATCATGCGAATATTGCTCTGGATTTGTAACAATCCATGAGGATTTACCGTGCATTTTAGCGATTCTTCGAATACCTAAGCATCCACCAATACAGTCCATATCTGGATATTGGTGCCCCATAACCATTACTTGATCAGCTTCTGCAATAAGGTTTTCTAAAGCTTGAGAAACCATGCGAGAACGTACTCTTGTACGCTTTTCTAATGGGTTACTCTTACCACCGTAGAAGCGAGTTTCCTCGTTTTTAGAGCGAACAACGACTTGATCTCCGCCTCGTCCTAAGGCTAAATCAAGGTTATCTTGCGCGAATTTAGCAATTGCACCATAATCCATCTCTTCTTGAGTATCATCCGCATATGAGAACCCCATACTTACGGTTAGTGGGGTGTTTTGTTGAGCAGTTGTCTCACGTACACGGTCAATAATCTCGAATTTTGTTTTTTCAAGATTTGAAAGGATCTTTTTATCTAGAAATGCAACAAATCTATCTGAACTAACACGTTTTAAATAGATATTATTATGATTTGCCCAGCTAGTTAGCTGATTCGTTACGAAGTTATTCAAGTTAGACTTCTTACGGTCGCTTAACGATTGAGAGACTTCTGCAAAGTTATCAACGAATATTTGTCCAAATACCGGTCTTTCATCTAAATAAGTCTCTTTAAATAACGCATATTCCGTAATATCCATCATATAGAGCATTCCAATATCGTTATGGTAGACTATTTGGAAGTATTTATCTTTCCAATGCACCACATTATCCTTATCATCATCAAGATTTCTAACGATATTCGCTAAATCTGGATCAACAACTTCAAGTTTGAACCCTAATAATTCTTTGCGTTCAAAATACTTTTGCAGATAAGGGTTAATCCATTGAATTTCACCATTATCATCTAGTAAAAGCATACCAATCGGCATCTTAATAGAAGCATCTTGCGAACCTTTATTAATTTTGTACGATAGATTCGTTACATAATGATTTGTTTCCTGAATAATGTAATTCGCGAACGAATAGAGGAGTGTTCCTAATAAAATAACAAATAAAGTAAGGATAAGTCCCATCCATATATTCATTACATATGCCACAATGAGCATACAGAGAATGATAGCTATAAATGAGAATCCGTATTTCTTCATTGTTTCACTTTTAAGAAATGTCGGTAAAGCCTTAATACGTTCTTTTAGGCTTTTCTTCATTCTTGCACCTTCTTTCTATATTCCTTATTTTACCACAGTTTTGGTCCCTCGTCAGTTCTCTAAAATTGTTTCACGTGAAACAATTTAACGTGAGGGTAGGGCATAAATGTTTCACGTGAAACATCTTAAAGGTTTGTTTTTCAATCGAATGTTTCACGTGAAACATTCAATTTTATGTATCCAAATATATAACAGATAAAATGACACTCCGTAATCTAAATAATGAATAG
>CALJSD010000231.1 GCA_937976325.1 uncultured Carnobacterium sp. | reverse complement strand
GGCAGTCATTCTGTACGCATCATACTGGAATAACCAGCACGAAAAACCATATAAAACAGAAAATCAAATACTTGAGTTTGTTGTCTGCTTTGTCAATAAAAATCCATTTCCGGATAAAATCAAAGACCCAAACAAAGCACGTGCCATCGTTGCACTCATTATCACATTTTTAATGATTATCGCTTAACAAGGAGGTCCTCATATGGGCTATGTATTCATCATCTTTTTTATTCTTAGCTTCTTTATCGTCACATTCGCGCTCATCCATCTACTCGCAGGTGGCGCAGCTCTTCTAAAAGGAGACAAAACAACAGGAAACATCCTCGTTTTTGTAGGCGGACTTATCGCACTTCCTACAATCCCATTACTCGCAGTGTTACCTGGAATCCCATTCCTTACATGGATCATTGGGGCAACCCTTTGCTGCGTGGGAGCATACAAGAACGGAAAAGAAAAAGGCAACATCAACAAATCACACCACGCCATCCGCATCACCATCGCAGTTATTCTCACGCTTGGATTGGCGTTTGTTTAATCAACATCAAAAATAGCGTACGGAAAATTCCGTACGCTATTTCTCTTTCTACCACACCATAATGATTGTCCCGGTCGCAATCAGTGCACACCCAATCAAGGACTTCACCGTAAATGTATCATGCAAGAAGAAAAAGGCTAATATCAACGTGAAGACGATACTTAACTTATCGACCGCCGCTACTTCTGTTGCACTCCCCATCTGAAGCGCCTTGTAGTAACAAAGCCACGAAGCCCCTGTCGCAATCCCTGATAAAATCAAAAAGATCCAACTCTTTCGACTAATCTCAGACAACCCGTTTTGATTATTCGTCACGAATACCATCAGCCACGACATCACAACGACCACAACCGTGCGCACCGCTGTCGCTAAATTCGAGTTCACACCATCAATCCCAATCTTCGCCAAAATCGACGTCAACGCCGCGAACACCGCTGACAACAATGCAAATACAATCCACATAACCCAGGACTCCTCTTTCATCAATTCTTCCTCTAGTATACCCCTACTTCCTCCTCGTTCCAAGCAGCAGTTCATTCAAACGTGTCTTCTCCGTTCATTTCCACTATAATAAAGACGAAGGTATACTACCCCTTCGCATTATTTTACGTAATTGGAGATATGATTATGGCTGAAATATTCTTTGCCGTATTATTTATAGGTTTTAATGTTTACTTCTTTCCTTTCTACCATATAGTAAGTGGAATTAGAGCCATTTTTATCCTTAAAAACCTTAAAGCTGGCTTATGTCTCATTATTGGTGGTTCAATCCTTGAAGCAGTTGCTTATTACGGCTTTTATAGCGGCGAACTTAAACAAAGCGCTGGCTTTCTCTGGCTTCTCGGAGGCATCCC
>CALJSD010000230.1 GCA_937976325.1 uncultured Carnobacterium sp. | reverse complement strand
AGACGGCGAGTCTGAACGTGTGATTCGTTTAGTTCCACAGGGAAAAGAGTACGAAGAATTTATCAAACAATTGGAGGCAACAGATGAGTAAAGAACGAGAAATTACATTTGCACTTCCAGTAAAAGACGATGCTAAAGCGCTATTAGATTATAGTAAAAAAGTAGGTAGTGAAACAGATTTTCTTTCCTTTGGGCCAGAAGGGTTGAAGTATTCTGTGGCTCAAGAAGAATTGTTTATTGAATCGCTCTACGAGAACGAAAATCAATATATGTTACTAGCAAAAGATGGAGACGAGATTATTGCGGTCGGTTCGATTGCGGGTAGCTTGCATCCTAAATTCTCACACCGTGGTGAATTAGGAATTAGCGTATTGAAGTCCTACTGGGGTCAAGGCATTGCGACTGTGATGATGGAAGAAATGCTGGATTGGGTGGCGGAATATTCAACGCTCAGTCGTGTGGAACTTGAGGTCGTTGCTGTGAATAAGAAGGCTCGCCGCCTCTATGAGAAGTGTGGATTTGAAGAAGAAGGCCGACTTAAGAACGGTGTAAAAATCGGTGACGGTTATGAAGATATCGTCTTGATGGCGAAACACATCGAGAGATAATAATGAGGTGAAAGAATGAAATTTGGAATTATTGCGGCAATGGAAGAAGAAAAGCGTCTCCTTGAAGAAGAGATGACGATTGGGAAGAAAACTACCGTAGCCAACTGGGAATTTATCGAAGGAACGCTTGTAGGGAAGTCGATTGTCCTAGTCCAATCAGGAATCGGGAAAGTGATGTCTGCACTGGCTGCAGGAATTTTAATCGACCGCTTTGGAGTAGATTTGGTCATCAATACGGGTTCTGCAGGTGGTTTTGGCACAACTCTAGAAATCGGAGATATCGTCATTGGGACAGAACTAGCATACTGTGATGCCGACGTCACAGCATTTAATTACGTTTACGGACAAATGCCGGGCATGCCAGCGCGTTTTGCCATGAACAAAGACTTCTTACCTTCTATTGAACAGGCGATTGCTAAGGTGGATTTAAAGAGCCATACAGGCCTTATCGTTTCTTCAGATAGCTTTATTCATACTCGTGAGCAAAGAACACATATTTTAAAACACTTCCCAGATGTGATGGCTTCTGAAATGGAAGGAGCAGCGATTGCGCAAGCGTGTCACGCTTTTGGAGTTCCATTTATCGTGATTCGTGCGATTTCAGATATTCCGGAACGTGGTACGTCTGCGGTTGATTTCGATACGTTTATCGTTCAAGCTGGAAAACGTTCGGCTCAAATGGTACACCAACTATTACAAGAATGGGATGCGTAAGGGTTAAGCCTTCCAAATAGTTGACGTAATCGTGTGAGAATAGTAGTATTAAAAGGATTACGAATAAGGAGAAGAATATGGATTATACTGTATTTTCAACAGAGTTCCCGGATGTAAAAGTTTTTTACAACGAACCACTTAAAAATTATACATTTACAAAAACAGGTGGCCGTGCTGCCATTCTGATTTTTCCAAAAGATAAAAAAGAAGCAAGCGCAGTAATGCATTGGCTACGCGAAAAAAATATTCCAACGACGATTTTAGGAAATGCATCGAACGTGATTATTAAAGACGGCGGCATTAGCGGTGCTGTGATTATGTTAAACGACATGTCTCATTTAACAGTATCTGGTACACAAATCGTTGCTGAAGGCGGAGTTGCCTTAATTGATGTCTCGAAAGAAGCGGCGAAAAATGGATTAACGGGCTTAGAATTTGCTTGTGGGATTCCAGGAAGTGTCGGTGGAGCCATCTTCATGAACGCTGGTGCTTACGGCGGTGAAGTGAGCGAAGTCGTTGAGTACGTGGAAGTGATTACTCCTGATGGGGAATTCAAAACTTACTCAAAAGAAGACTTAGATTTCAGCTATCGTCATAGTCATGTTCAAAAAACAGGTGATCTTGTGATTGAAGTTGGATTCCGTCTAGCTGAAGGAGTTCAAGAAGAGATTGACCAAAAAGTAGTGGAATTAACGCATTTACGTGAAAGCAAACAACCGCTAGAGTATCCTTCATGTGGGAGCGTGTTTAAACGTCCAGAAGGGCATTTCACAGGAAAATTAATCCAAGATGCTGGACTTCAAGGCCATCAAATCGGTGGCGTGCAAGTGTCTAAAAAGCATGCTGGATTTATGGTGAACATTGATAACGGAACAGCAACGGACTATATGGACTTGATCCGTTATGTTCAAAAAGTGATTTTAGAAAAAGACGGCGTAGCTCTTGAGCCAGAAGTACGAATTATTGGAGAAGAGCCAACATCGAATTAGGCAAAGGAGGGGTATTGTGAAAGACGGACTGTTTAAAACAATTCTCTATACCGTTATTGGGATTGGAATTATGACAACGATAATGACAATAACGTCGATTACAACACCATTTGAGGGAGTATTTATTCAATTGGCATATGGATACCTTGCACTTTTTGCAGGTGTTGCAGGCGCTATTCCAGCGGCCATTGTCGGTTTTACTGGGCATGTATTATTTGATTTAATCAATACGGATCACTTATGGCTTTCTTGGGCTTTAAGTACGGGTGCATTAGGATTCGTATTTGGGTTCGCAATTCGTCGCAACAGCTTACGTCAAGGAGTCTTTTCAAGGCACGACATGGTGCGATTCAATGTTGTACAAGCGGCAGTGAATATTGCCATTTTCGGATTGATTGCACCGACGTTAGATGTATTGTTCTATCAACGATCCACAACGATTGTATTTACGCAAGGCTGGATTGTAAGTATCATCAACTTATTAACAGTAGCTGTGTTTGGAACAATTACGTTAAAACTCTATGCAAACTATAAATTGAAACAAAATAAACAGTAAAATTGAGAAATCCCGAAATTCACTTATAAGTGAATTTCGGGATTTTTGTATATATAGGGAAAGGACGGTTGATTTTCAACCGTCCTTTTGTTTTTGGCAAACACTGTTAGTAGAATCTAGTCTTCACTAGTTTTAGAAAGCGACAGAGCAGATCTTTGTTTTTTCAGAACTTTCTCGTTTTCTTCCTCATCTTTAAACATAATGATGGTATATAAAATATCCATTACTGTTTGATAGAGAAGTCGTGAAGTTAAGCTCTCAGTTCTGTACTTAGCTTCTTGCGAGAAAGCAATAACTGATTCATTTGCGAATTTTAAAATTTTCCCTGTTGGATTACCCGTGATACAAATAATCGGGCAATGATTCTTTTGCGCGATTTTTGCAAGATTAATGGTTTCTAAAGAATCTCCCGAATGCGAGAAGAGAAAGACACAGTCATCTTTAGTGAGTTTACTACAAATACTCAACTGGATATGGTAGTCCGAAATATAATGGCAATTTAGCTTCGAGCGAAGAAACTTATGATAAGAGTCTAACGCGATAACAGAAGAACCACCTTGACCTAAGAAGTAGATGTTTCTACTTTTCTCAAGTAGACGAACGATATGATGAAGTGTCTTTTCATCTAAGAAATTAATCAAGTTTTCAAGAGATTGTTGGTTAAAATGAATGGTCTTTTTTGCAACCTCAATATAAGAATCAGAAGGTGTGATTTCTGTATAGTTCACAAAACGTTCTGGTTGAGTAGGGTTGATGGAATTAGATGCCAATTTAATTTTGAAGTCTTGGAAACCATTGAATCCCAATTTTTTTACAAAGTTGTAAATAGTTGTTTGGGAAATATCCGTATCACTTGCCATATCGGCTAATGTTTTATTGACCAGTTCATCATTTTTTAGTTGTAAGAAGTATTCCGCTAGGGCGTCTTCTGAAGTACTAAATTTATTTTTATTTTGTTTAATAATGTTTAATAAATAAATATTTTGCATGAGAATCCTCCCCGTTTCTCTTTTACAGAAATCATAACACAGG
>CALJSD010000229.1 GCA_937976325.1 uncultured Carnobacterium sp. | reverse complement strand
TCTTTTTTATACAATGGATAGAATAGCATATTGAGTGCACTCCGTCAATGTTTCGGGCTTTGGAAGCATCCTCTGGAAACAAGGTGGACTTGCGATTGTAACGTTCATTTTACTACTTGTTTTATAGTTTAAATACCATCTCTAAGAATTATTGGGAAATTTTACCAATAATTCTTTTTTTATATTGCTTTTTGGATTTCACAGTGATATCATTTAGATATCAAATAGACAAAGGAGTCTTTTTTATGAACGAAAAAATTTTAAAAACAAAATCTAACGGTTTTGCTGCGTTGTTTAGCATTTTACTTCTACTCATCCTTTCAGTTGTGGGCTTTATTTCCTCAATTGCGTTGATAAAAAATGAAGGCCTACAAGTAGTTTGTATTATCCTCAGCATTCTAGTATTTATCAGCAGTCTTATCCTTTTTGGAGGACTAAAAGTTGTTAAACCTCAAGAAGCGATTGTTTTAACACTCTTTGGGGAGTACACAGGAAGTATTAAAGAACCTGGCTTCTATTTTGTAAATCCATTTAGCGTGTCTGTAAACCCTGCTGCCAAAACAAAATTAGGCCAAAGCGGTGACGTCGACCGTCAAAGTACTCCTGTCACAATTAGCACTACAGGCGGTGTTGAAGCGAACTTAAATGCCTTAAAAAATCAAATTTCTCTAAAAATTATGACGTTAAACAACTCTCGTCAAAAGATTAACGATTGCCTAGGAAACCCTGTTGAAATCGGAATTGCTGTAACTTGGAGAGTGGTCGATACGGCTAAAGCAGTCTTCAACGTAGATAACTACAAAGAATACTTATCTCTTCAATGTGATAGCGCGCTTCGTAATATCGTGCGTATCTATCCATATGATGTAGCTCCAAACGTCGACACAACGGGTGATGGCATTGCCGATGAAGGAAGCTTACGTGGTTCAAGTGAAGTCGTTGCAAAACGTATTCGCGATGAGATTCAAGCACGCGTTGAAAATGCAGGTCTTGAAATCATCGAAGCACGTATCACTTACCTTGCTTACGCTCCAGAAATCGCTGCAGTAATGCTTCAACGTCAACAAGCTTCTGCAATTATTGACGCTAGAAAGATGATTGTAGACGGTGCTGTTGGAATGGTTGAAATGGCGTTAGAACGCTTAAACGAAGGAGAACTCGTAGAACTAGATGAAGAACGTAAAGCTGCGATGGTCTCTAACTTACTCGTTGTTCTTTGCGGCAATCATGATGCTCAACCAATCGTTAACACAGGAAGCCTATACTAACGATGGCTGATTTAAAGAAAAAACAAATTCCATTACGACTGTCATCTAAATTATATGCTGCTATCGCATCATGGGCAGAAGATGATTTTAGATCAGTCAACGGACAAATCGAATACTTATTAACAGAATGTGTGAAACAACGTAAGAAAGATGGTAAATACGTCTCGGAAACCATTGACGAACCATTTGAAATCGACATTGAATAACAAAAAGGATGGACGAAATTCGTCCATCCTCTTTTTCTATTGATTCAAATTGTCAGCAGGTCGTTGATTGCTCCAACCAAAAGAAAATTAAGCACCATGATTACGAAGAATCGTGCGGATTTTATAATAACAGTAACGTGTTTCGCAAAAAAGACGAATTAAAGGGAGTTCGGAATTTATTCCGTACTCCCTTTTTGAGTTTTTTAGGCGAGAGACACTAGGCTCGAGCCGGTGCAACGTTACCGTTATTATAAATAAATCCGCAAGGATTCGAAGTAATCATAAAATTAACTTTTATTGTTTAATTTTCTTTTGGCTATGCAGTGGTTTAGCGAAAATCATACGACCTGCTGCAGTTTGAAGGGCGCTCGTTACGACCACTTCAA
>CALJSD010000228.1 GCA_937976325.1 uncultured Carnobacterium sp. | reverse complement strand
CTTCTCTAACTGAGAATTGCCTTTCGTTTAATCTATTGATTACGAGCTTCTTGCGTCGTTTGTTCATTATTATTGTTGTTATTGTTTTGCTGACGATTGTTTTGTTGCTGGTTTTGTTGTGTTGTCCGTTCCTCAGCTGTTGTAGGTTGTTCTAGTTGGAATTCATTTGTGATAGGGTCAGAACTATCTTTACCAACCGTTACAACCAGAGTCACCGATACGCTAGGGCCACTGATGTTTTGGAATGTCACTTTATTTGTTGATACAGTTTGCGTTTGTCCGTTTACAGTGACTTTGTATTGTGGCTTATCTTTAGAGTTTGTTTGATAATTATCCCACGTTACAGTGAGCGTCTTTTTACTCTTATCGTAAGTAGCTTTCAAACCAGTAGGACCTTCAATCTTCGTTCCATAGTTCTTAGATTGTTGAGTAGGGACATGACCTTTAACAAATAACTCTGTTGCAATCATATTTGCTGGAGTTCTTGGTCCAGGTAGGCTTAATGGGTTAGAACCGATTTCGATTTGTTGTTTGACAACACTGTCTGGTTGTACCCAATCATCTCCGCTAGAAGATTCAGCCATATATTTCATTAAGTAATAATAAATCATTCTTGAGTATTCTTGTTCGGTCGTGTCTACACCGCCACCTTGTTCATAGGGGTTATCATAACCAGTCCATGCAGAAATTGTATAGTCGGTAGAGTAACCGATAAACCATGAGTCAGGAATGATATCTTCATAATCACTAGCCCCCATTGCACGTTTTTGTTCAACTGTGTAGTTCGATGAACCAGTTTTAGCGGCTGTAGGTAATCCAGGAATAGTTGCTTGTGTTGCGAAACCATATTTGAAAGAGTCTTTTAGTACATCCGTAATCATATATGCTGTTGAATCTTTCATCGCTTGTTTTTGTTCAGGTTTAAATTCAGTCACTTGTCCATCACGAGTTGTGACTTTTGTTACATTGTACGGTTTTGAATAATTACCGTAATTACCAAATGTGGCATATGCTGCTGCCATCTTGATAGGAGAAATATCTGCACCGATTGAATTACTTTCCACTAAGTAATCTTGGCCATCGTTTTTGATTTGAATATCTAGATTATTCAAGAATGATTTGATATTTGTTTCGCCAACAGCTTTGAAGGTTTGTAATGCTGTTGTGTTTCTAGAATAAACAAGGGCAGTACGCAAGGTCATTGCACCTTTGTGGCTGAAATCCCAGTTGTTTAATTCAACACCATTTGAATAAGTAGTTCTTTGGTCCATGATGGTTTGACCAGTTGAATAGTTTAAGTATTCAATGGCTGGACCGTAGTCGATTACAGGTTTGATTGAAGAACCTGTACTACGTGAATTGTCAGTTGCTCGGTTATAGCCGAGTAGTGTGGTTTGTTTACGTCCACCATTTACGGCACGAACCGCACCAGTTTTTGTGTCTAACATTACAACCGCATTTTGAATTTTATCATTCACGTATTGAATGTAATCATTCGTATTAACGATATCGTATAAACGTTGTTGCGCTTTTGAATCAATAGTTGTTTCAATCGTAAGTCCATCGTTATAAGGATCAAGTCCTGTCTTTTCTTGAACTTCTTTTAAAACCATTGTTACGAATGAATCGTAAACAAGTGCTTTATCATTACTATCGACATTGTTATTATGTGCGATTAATCCTTCAGTAACTGGAGTAGCTACCGCTTGTTCATATTGTTCATTTGAAATTTTTCCATTTTCTTTCATGGAATAAAGTACCAAGTCACGACGTTCTTTTGCTTGATCAGCATTAGCATATGGGTCGTATGAATTAGGTGCTTGTGGCATTCCGGCAAGTAGAGCTACTTGAGGTAAGCTTAATTCAGATAATTCTTTATTGAAGTAGTAATGTGATGCTGTACCAAATCCATAGACATTATTTGCCATATACACTTTGTTTAAATAGTACGTAAGAATTTGTTCTTTAGAGTAATTACGCTCTAATTGAAGTGCTAGCATAATTTCTTGAATTTTACGTTTGTAGGTTTGGTCTTCTTTCTTCGTAGAGAATACCGCCAGCTTCACTAGCTGTTGAGTAATCGTACTACCACCTTGAGTAATTTGACCGGCTTTTGCATTTCGTAAGAATGATCCTGCGATACGGATTGGATCAATCCCCATATGAGAGTAGAAGCGTTTATCCTCGATTGAAGTAATCGCATCTTTTAGTAATTGAGGAACTTGCTCACTGGTGATAATATCTCGTTTTTCGCCACCGAGTGAATAAATAAGTTCGCCATCTTTATCAAGGATTTTAGTTTCTGTAGCTCCTTCTAAATCACTTGCTTGAATTGTTGGAGCAGTCGCACCGTAGTAAGCGAAGATTGCGACGATAGCAATAATAGCTACAGTCACAAAAGCTGCAATACCAATTAAAATTTTCTTCCAGAGTTTTTTCTTAGAAGAAGTAGGTGCCTTTTTCTTTGTATGACGATGCTGAGATGAACGGGTTTGTTCAGTATTGTTTTCAGTCATAGATTGACCTCCTTTATAATAAGCTATCTACTGCATCTAAGTAATTTAGCGTCATTTGCAGTGATAGAGAAATTGATTGACCATTTTCTTTAATATAGGTCAACGGGATTGATTGACGTTTCGTGCTTGAATCATGAACGAATTGCTCGATCCATTTATATTCAAGTAAATAATATTCTTTCAGACTAGAGAAATAGAAAATAACAAATGCGATACCGCCTTGTTCACAGCACTCTTTCATATGTTCTAGCTGATGCTCATGAATATTCTTTAACGGGAAAGAAGTTTTATTCTTCGTTTCCTTTGCTTCAAAGTCGATGTATCTTCCTTTATACACACCGTTATAGTCGGTAGTTGACGCCTGACGAAAATAGGCTTCCGTAATCTGTGCTGCACTACGGGCAGGGTAGTTTACTTTTACGACTTGAATCGGTGTTGGTTTCTTGTGGATGACCGCTCGTTTTTGAAGACGATAGAGTTCATTGGTTTGATTCAATATGTTCTCTAAACCCATACCGCGACTACTATAATTTGTTTGCATTGTTTGAGACCGAGTAGCCCGTGATAATTGTTTTTGTCCTTTTGGATATTGAATCATTTTATCCCTCCTATGGCGTCTATTATAACATTTTGGGCAAAAAATGAGAAAAACTATTGCTTTTGTTACATTTTCTTAATCTCTATTCAAAATTCTTGTTAAATTAGTAGTGTTTAAGTCAATTATGTTTTACAAAAGGCAAAGAGTATTGTAAAATAAATGAGTATGTAAATCCATTCATCTTTAAGGTGAATAATGAATTTATGGAGGAATAATATGACAGCAAAATTCGAAAAAGTTGAAACAAATAAAGTTGTTTTAACATTTGAAATCTCACAAGAAGATATTAAAAAAGGTTTGGACCAAGCGTTTAACCGCGTTAAAAAGAACGTAAACGTTCCTGGTTTCCGTAAAGGTAAAGTAAGCCGTCAAGTATTTGAAAAAATGTACGGCGAAGAAGCTTTATACCAAGATGCTTTAAACATCCTTTTACCAGATGCATACGATAACGCAGTTGAAGAAACTGGTATCTTCCCAGTAACTCAACCAAAAATCGATATCGAATCAATCGAAAAAGGTAAACCATGGGTGATTAAAGCAGAAGTTATTGTAAAACCTGAAGTTAAATTAGGTGAATACAAAGGGTTAACTGTTGAAAAACAAGATCGTACAGTAACTGATCAAGATGTTGAAGATCGCTTATTACAAGAACAAGCTCGTGCAGCTGAATTAGTTGTTAAAGAAGAAGCAGCTGAATTAGGTGACACAGTAGTGATCGACTTTGAAGGTTTCTTAGGTGATGAAGCTTTTGAAGGTGGAAAAGGTGAAAACCACTCATTAGAATTAGGTTCAGGATCATTCATCCCAGGTTTTGAAGACCAATTAGTTGGCGCTAAAGAAGGCGATGAAGTTGAAGTGAAAGTTACTTTCCCTGAAGAATACCATGCAGAAAACTTAAAAGGTCAAGATGCAGTATTCAAAGTTAAAGTTCACGAAGTAAAAACAAAAGAATTACCTGAATTAACAGATGAATTTGCTAAAGATGTTGATGATTCAGTTGAAACATTAGCAGAATTAAAAGAAAAAATTCGTACTGAATTAGAAAAAGAAAAGAACGCTGCAGCTGATGAAGCAGTAGCAGACGAAGCTTTACGTAAAGCAGTAGAAAACGCTGAAATCGTCGACTTACCACACGAAATGGTTCATGACGAAGTTCACCGTCAAATGGAACACTACTTAAACGATATGCGTCGTAACGGAATCTCTCCTGAAATGTACTACCAAATCACTGGTACAACAGAAGCTGATTTACACAAAATGATGGAAAAAGATGCAGACGTTCGTACTAAGACTAACTTAGTATTAGAACAAATCGTTAAAGAAGAAGGCATCGAAGCAACTGATGAAGATGTAGCTAACGAAGTGAAAGAATTAGCTGCTCAATACGGTATGGAAGAAGATGCAGTTCGTGCGGCTGTTTCAGTAGATATGTTGAAAAACGATATCTCAATGAAGAAAGCATTAGCTGTAATTACTGATTCTGCTAAAGAAGCTTAATTTTATAAAATTAAATAAGAAAGCGCCGGTTTCGCTAGAGACCGGCGCTTTTTGAAACAACATTTCTTGTTGAAAATAGAGACTTATGGTACTCTTAAAATGAAAAATCAGGAAAAGAATGGAGGTTTCAGATTGTATAAAGATGAAACAAAACAAGTAAGATGTTCATTTTGTGGAAAATCACAAGAACAAGTAAAGAAAATTATCGCTGGTCCTGATGTATTTATTTGTAATGAATGTGTTGATTTATGTAAAGAAATTATTGATGAAGAATTTTCTTCAATGACGATGGATGAAATGATTGAGGTCTTAAAACCTCAAGAAATCCTAAAAGTATTAAATGATTACGTTGTTGGCCAAGAACATGCAAAGAAATCATTAGCAGTAGCGGTTTATAATCACTATAAACGTATTAATCACTTATTTAGTGAAGATGACGATGTTGAGTTACAAAAGAGTAATATTTGTTTAATTGGACCAACAGGTTCTGGTAAGACTTATTTAGCTCAATCATTAGCGCGTATATTAAATGTGCCATTCGCGATTGCGGATGCGACTACATTAACTGAAGCGGGTTATGTTGGTGAAGACGTTGAAAATATTCTTCTAAAACTATTACAGGCGACAGACTACGATATTGAACGTGCTGAAAAAGGGATTATTTACATCGATGAGATTGATAAGATTGCCCGTAAGAGCGAGAATGTATCCATTACTCGTGATGTAAGTGGTGAAGGGGTTCAACAAGCCTTACTGAAGATTTTAGAAGGAACTGTTGCATCTGTTCCGCCTCAAGGAGGACGTAAACATCCACATCAAGAACTTATTCAAATCGATACAACGAATATTTTATTTATCGTTGGTGGAGCGTTTGATGGAATTGAAACAATCGTAAAAGAACGTCTTGGTGCTAAAGTCATTGGATTTGGATCTTCAAATAAAAACTTATCAAGTCATGAAAGTTTAATGCAGTTGATTATTCCGGAAGATTTACAAAAATTCGGACTAATTCCAGAATTTATTGGACGTCTTCCAATCACTGCAGCGCTAGAACCGCTAAGTAAAGACGATTTAGTCGATATTTTAACGAAACCAAAGAATGCATTAGTGAAGCAGTATCAAAAACTCTTTGCCATGGATAACGTGGAATTAGAGTTTGAACCAGCAGCGCTTCAAGCAATTGCTGCTAAAGCGATTGAACGTCGTACAGGTGCGCGTGGATTAAGAAGTATTATTGAATCCGTTATGATGGATTTAATGTTCGAAATTCCAAGTCGTGAAG
>CALJSD010000227.1 GCA_937976325.1 uncultured Carnobacterium sp. | reverse complement strand
ATGAAGACTTCACAGCCGGCATTTCTTACGTGAAATATTACTTTGATTTATCAGGCGTGAAGACAGAAGATATTCCAGTCGTGGCCTTCTTAACAGAAGTACTAGGGGAAGTTGGAACCGAAAACTTCACAGACGAAGCCCTCAGCACAGAAATTGACTTCTACACTGGAGGCATCGGTACTAACGCGACAGTCATCACGGAATCAGTAGCGGACAACATCTACTATCCTAAATTCACTGTGAGCGGGAAGGCCTTGTCTGAATACCAACCACAACTCTTAAGCTTGATTGAAGAAGTGGTTCACCGTTCAAACTTAGACGATGTAGAAAAAATCAAAGAGCTCTTACTCAATGTGAAAGCCGACCTTGAGATGAACTTCAACTATGGTTCACACGTGGCGGCCCTTCGTCGTTTAGAATCTTACTACTACGAAGGCGCGAAATACTTACAATCACTTGAAGGAATCGACTACTACGACTTTATTTGCGATGTGGTGGCTGGTTTTGACGAAAACCCTCAAGCCTTTATCGACCGCTTGAAAGCTGTGTTAGAAACCATTTTAACAACTGACCAATTAGTGGCAACTTTTGTCGGAAGTAAAGAAGACTTCGACCACTTCAAACAAGTGTCAGAGGACTTCTTCAAGCATCTTGGAAACCACAAAGTTGAAAAACAAGCCTTCACGAATCCAGTGGAAGTGTTAAACGAAGGGTTCAAGACAGCGCAAGAAATCAACTATGTCGCAAAAGGTTATAACCAAACGCTTCTTGGTGTTCCTGTGAACGGAATGAACTTATTCTTGAAATCCGTTCTAGGACTTGATTACTTATGGAATACGGTTCGTGTTCAAGGTGGGGCATACGGCGGTATGAGTGTGATTACCGATAAAGGGGACGTCGCAGGTCTTTCTTACCGCGACCCGAATATCGTTGAAACGCTTGAACGTTATGATGGACAAGTAGAGTACTTAGAAAACTTCAACCTTTCTGAAGCTGAGTTTGAAAAGAACTTGATTGGTACATTCAGCACGATTGACCGTCCACTTTCAGCCGCTCAAAAAGGGGCAGTAGCGTTTACTCGTTACTTCACTCATTTGACGCAAGAGAAAGTGCAACAGTTCCGTGATGAAATCTTAGCGGTCACTCCTGAAAAGGTACGTGCATACGCTCCAACGATGAAAGCCATCATGGATCAAAATGCGTTCGTTGTTATCGGAAATGATACGAAGATTGAAACCCATAAAGACATCTTCAAAAACATCCGTAACTTAACAAAATAAAAGCAACCAAAAAATCCCAAGGTTCACAGCCGTGAATCTTGGGATTTATTTTTTTTAGAGTTTATTTATGTGGCATGACATTTTCTTCTTGTTTCATCCACATTGGAATACTTGTCATTACTAGTAGGAATAGGAATGCACTTTGTACCCAAAGGATGGCCACGTCGAAGATACCGTGAACGAAGAGTACAACGATGAACGAAACGTATAGTCCAACGATAGGACGCTTCTTAGGATCGCGACTCATTTCTAAAAGCATGCGTACAGGGTTAAGGGTAGAAATCGCAAGAAGCAATGTTCCGATAATCCCGTAGCTTGAAATGGTATCGATATATAAACTGTGCGCGTGTTCGTGGTAGCGAGCGCCGATTCTTGCAAAGCTATGCAAGTAGGTCAGTGGCCCTTCCCCGAACCATGGATTTTGTTTAAAGAGAACCATGCCGGCATTCCAAATCGAAACGCGTTCTTCCATCGAAGAGTCGAGGGTTCCCATACGAACGCCGATGTCATTTGAGAAGAGGAACATGAGTCCTACTGCAAATGCGGCGATGCTGAGCCAGAATGCTTTCGAGTTACGAATCGTTGTGAAGAGGTAAATAATCGCTCCACAGATAATCGCTGGGAAAGCAGTTCGGTTTTGAGTGAAGCTGAGGCCGAATAGGTTAATCCCAATCGCGACAGCGCCGATGAACTTCCAGAACCAACTCTTCGTGATGCTGAGTAAGTAGAAGCCAATCATAATACAGAAGCAACAAATAATGCCGTAGTAGTTCGGATTAAAGAAGGTTACTTCCGCACGGTTTTGGTGCCATACTTGCATCTTTGGTGATAGGAAAGTGTAGTTAAATTTATGAACGATTTCGTAGTGTTCTAAGAACGCGAATCCCGCAGCGAAAATGCTGAGGAGTAAGACCGTCTGTAGAACGATATGGAAAAAGTCCGGTGTCAATCGTCTTTGATAGTATTTAAAGAATATCGCATACATCACGAATCCAACCGAGATGACAGCCCCGACATAGTTGCCAGCTACCATCGATACGATAAAACTAAATCCGATAAACGCCAATAGGAACGGGTGGGATAATAGGTCTTTAAAGACTTGTTTTAATTTTCCCGTAAAGGCGAGAAGGATGATATATAAGACGAACAATGTTAGAAATAAATAAAACGGAAGGAAGCTGCTGATAATGAGTAAGTACAGCGCCAAGTCCTGATTCGAGAATCGTTTTATCTTTCCGATAATCGTTAGTAGTTTCATAATTTTCCTTTCAGGTAGTTCTTCTACCAATCATCTAATGAAATAGATATCAGCTTATTTTACCACTAAATATCGACAGAGGGCAAATAGCACGATATTGGGCGCCGTTCTTTGAAAGTTTCTGAAAACAGGCGTACAATGAAAGTAGAAATTCAGAAAGAAGGAATGAACATGAAATTAGTATTTGTTCGACATGGAGAAAGTGAATGGAATGCCCTCAATTTATTTACTGGTTGGAGCGATGTGGAATTGACGGATAAAGGGGTAGAAGAAGCCCATCATGCAGGGAAAGTGCTACGATCATTAGACATTCAATTTGATCATGTGTATTTATCAGTATTAAAAAGAGCCATCCATACTGGTCATATCGTTTTGTCTGAATTAAACCAAGACTATATACCAGAAACAAAAAGCTGGCGATTAAACGAACGCCACTATGGAGCCTTACAAGGACTCAATAAACAAGAAACACGCGAAAAATACGGCGACGAACAAGTGTTGCTTTGGAGACGTTCATACGACGTAATGCCTCCACTTCTTAGCGAGGAAGAAGCGGCTAAACAAGCGCAAGACCCACGCTACAAACATCTACAAGTGAAGGACCTTCCTCAAGGCGAAACATTGAAAACCACTTTGGACCGCGTGCTTCCAATTTGGCAAGATAAAATTGCGGTGGATTTATTAGATGGCAAGAACGTTTTAGTTGTCGCGCACGGTAATTCACTTCGTAGCTTGGTGAAATACTTACTCAACCTTAGCGAAGACGAAATCTTGAAATTCGAAATTCCAACAGGAACTCCGCTTGTATTTGACCTCGATGAAAACTTACAAGTGAAAGAATACCATTTTGAAAAATAAAGACGATCAGTTTGAACATTAAGGAGAATGCGAATGAAGTGGGAGAAGAAACACACT
This sequence comes from uncultured Carnobacterium sp., assembly GCA_937976325.1. GTDB lineage: Bacteria > Bacillota > Bacilli > Lactobacillales > Aerococcaceae > Granulicatella. Next base: position 934 of record CALJSD010000227.1, on the reverse strand, counting down.
TTAGAAGAGAGCGTTGAATGGCGAGGTCTGGCGGAGAGCGACATGCAGCCATTTAAAGCGTATGTAAATGAAAAGACACCAGGCGTCTGCGGAACGTATGCGGCTGCGTGCTTAACGGTCCTTATGGCCAAACGCGAAGGTGTCGTGACACAATCGATGGATGAGCTCTTAAAAGGCATGGAAGCATCGATTGAATACGCACTTCCATATCGTGGAACTTTCTATTGGGACGTGCAACGTGGACTCAATCAGGAGTGGAAGAAATATGGTTATAAGACTCACTTTAATTTATTTAGTGAAAAGGTCGTACCAGGCCTTCTTGAAGACGGCGTTCCTGTTGTCGTAGGAACCACTACAGCTCTTGGTAGTCCGTATAAAAATCACTGGCTCGTCGTGTACCAATACGCCTTCGATTCAACGGGCAAACTCTGGTACAAGGCATACGATAACCATGGCTCAATTACAACGGTGATTCCAGCCGTCCAAACTCTATGCGCCCTCTGGCTTGAAAAACTCTAGTCAAAGCACCATGCAAACAAACTGGACAGCACCCAGCTCTCACCCTGAAAAGCAGAAAATAAACTACTAGCACAGGAACAAGGAGCGAAGAGGCCGTTATTTGTCACATGATTCTATCAGAGCACAATTTAACTCTGACTCATAAAATAAGTAGCACATAAAAATGATTACGAAGAAGCCTGCGGATTTTATAATCGCAGTAACGTGAATAGCATCGAATGTGAATTACGAGGAGTAGGAACTTGTTCCTTACTCCGCGTTTGAAGCTTCGAAGGAGCAAGACCAAGGCTTGCTCCGGTGCAACGTTACAGAGATTATAAAAAAGCCGCAAGGCTTTGCAGTAATCATTTTTCATTGTGCAAATACGTATTTCATGAGCAGGGTTTAAGACAAAAGCAAAAGCGCTCTGATAGAA
>CALJSD010000226.1 GCA_937976325.1 uncultured Carnobacterium sp. | reverse complement strand
TCACGAGTCGTTCCAGCGATATCCGTTACGATGGCTTTTTCTTCGCGTAATAACACGTTCAATAGACTCGATTTCCCTACGTTTGGACGCCCAACGATAGCCGTCTTCAATCCGTCACGCAAGATTTTTCCTTGGCTTGCCGTGTTCAGCAATGCGCGAATTCCTTGTGAGACTTGCTGCGTCTTCTCACGCAACAGTTGCAAGGTCATTTCTTCCACGTCGTCGTATTCCGGATAGTCGATATTCACTTCCACTTGCGCTAAGGTGTTTAAAATTTCTTGTCGTAAATTCTGAATTAACTTCGAGAGTTCTCCGTCGAGTTGGCGCATCGCCATTTGCATCGATTTATCTGTTTTCGCACGAATCAAATCCATCACGGCTTCTGCTTGAGATAAGTCGATACGTCCATTCAAGAAGGCACGTTTTGTAAATTCACCTGGCTCGGCCAGACGTGCTCCCATGCGAAGAACGAGTTGTAAGATGCGGTTAATCGCCACAATCCCACCGTGACAGTTGATTTCCACAACGTCCTCACGCGTAAAAGTCTTTGGCGCGCGAAGTACCGTCACCATCACTTCATCAATGACTTCATCGTTCTTTGGATCCACGATATGCCCATAGTGAATCGTATGACTTGGCTGTTCTTTTAATCGTTTGTCTTTCAATCGATACACTTCGTCGGCAATGCGAATCGCATCATCTCCACTAATACGAACAATCCCGATAGCCCCTTCGCCAGGCGCCGTTGAAATCGCCGCAATTGTATCAAATTCTGTCTGCATACTATCCCTCACTTCCGTTTCATTGCACAAAAAAAGTGCACACTCCACCCCTTCCTCTTCTAGGGTGGCTCGCACTTTGACTGCTAACCGATATTCTCAAAGAGATTATACACTATTTTCCTTAGAATTCATAGGCAGAAAGGCAGATTGGATAAATTCCTAGCGTTTTTTATTTTCTTTTCAAAAATCTACACTTCTCGTTGCACTCTTTCTCAAAACAAGATACAATTTCCCTATGAATATAAAGGAGGATTCCTATGACAGTAGAACATCCATTTAACAAAATCGTAGAAGGCATTGCAGTTTCTGATATTCGTCAATTCGACGCAGAAGTTTCTACAATTCCTGGCATTATCAAATTAACTCTTGGAGAACCAAACTTTGACACGCCTGAGCATATTAAAGAGGCGGCTATCCAAGCGATTAAAGACAACCACTCTCACTACACACCAAACTCAGGGATTCCTGAATTACGACAAGCTGCGGCTGAGTATTACAACAAGAAATTTAATTTCAATTACACAGCGGACCAAGTGATCACAACAATCGGGGCAACGGAAGGGATTAACGCTAGCTTACAAGCCATCTTAAACCCTGGCGACACAGTGATCGTGCCAACACCAGTCTTCCCGCTATACTTGCCAATCACATTGGTGAACCAAGGGAACTTCATTACGGTCGACACAAGTAACGACGGTTTCGTTTTAACAGCAGATAAATTACGAGAAACCATCGAAGCAAACCCAGATAAAAACTTCAAAGCGGTTGTTCTTGTATACCCAAGTAACCCAACAGGCGTGACTTATTCGAAAGAACAATTAGAAGACTTAGCCGAAGTAATCAAAGAATACAAACTTTGGGCGCTTTGCGATGAAGTCTACGCAGAATTAACATACGACAAGACTCACTACTCTCTTGCGAATATTTTACCGGATCAAACAATTGTCATCACTGGTTTATCAAAATCACACGCAATGACAGGATGGCGTATCGGATTCATCTTAGGACCAACACACTTCATGAACGAAGTCGTAAAAACACACCAATACATGGTGACAGCTCCAACAAGCTTTGCGCAATACGGAGCGCTTGCGGCGATGTTACACGGCCAAGATGACTGCGCGAAAATGATGGTTGAATATAGCGAACGTCGTGACTACCTTGCTGCTGAGTTGAAGAAACTTGGCTTTGAAGTAGCAAGTCCTGACGGAGCGTTCTACTTATTCGCGAAAATTCCTGCAAAATGCGGTACTGACTCATGGGCTTTCGTTCGTGACCTTGCTCCAAAAGCAAAAGTAGCGCTAATTCCAGGGGTATCTTTCGGACCTGGTGGCGAAAGCTATGTTCGTTTCAGTTACGCTGCTTCAATGGAAAACTTAAAAGAAGTTGTCGCTCGTTTAACAACTTACTTAGCAAACATCTAACATTTAGAAGGCGAAAAAGACCATATATGGTCTTTTTTGCTTTATAGTTTATATACTATATCGTTTTTATTTAAAAAATGTAGAGGTGGAACATGAAATTACCATATTTGGTAATTTCATGTTCGTTTTCATTCTGAAACTTTTTTCATTAGCCAATCTTCAATAAGAGATTCCAATTGATAAAAACAGTATTCACGGTGAATATACTGAAGTTGAATAAAAAATTAAAGAGCTAAAATTATCATATATGATAATTTTAGCTCTTTTGCTTATTTCCAAATACTTTCGATAAAAGTGTCGCGGCCCGAGAGTCCGCGGTAACGTTTATAGTGCTCTGGATCCTTCTTGTAGAAATCTTGGTGATATTCTTCGGCAGGATAGAACGTACTTGCAGGCTCGATTTTTGTCACGATATCTTTTTTGAATCGTCCGCTGGCTTGCAAGGCTGCTTTTGAAGCTTCCGCAATCTTTCTTTGTTCCTCGGAATGATAGAAGATAACTGGTCGGTATGAATCTCCACGGTCCACGAATTGTCCCATTGCATCCGTTGGGTCCGTTTGTTGCCAGTAGACTTCTACGAGTTTTTCATAAGGGAATACTTCTGGGTCGAACGTGATTTGCACGGCCTCTGTATGTCCTGTTGTTCCGCTACACACTTCCTTGTATGTCGGGTTTTCTTTGTGGCCGCCTGTGTATCCTGAGATCACAGACTCGATTCCTGGTTGGCTATCAAATGGCTTCACCATGCACCAGAAACAGCCTCCTGCAAATGTAGCAATTTCTTTTGCCATGTGTATTCCTCCTACTCTTGTTCCGGGTTCAAGGAAACATCTTCCCCGAAAATGCGCATCTTAATCGCAATCCCTGTTCTTGTGCCTGCCGTTCCACCGAGTCCCGTTTCACGGAGTTCTCGTGGCATTCTCACCCCGATACTGCGCATCGCTTCAATCGTTTCATCGGCTGGAATCACGTTTGTAATTCCTGCAAGTGCCATGTCTGCGGCAATCAAGGCATTTCCTGCACCAATTGCATTTCGCTTCACGCATGGTACTTCTACAAGGCCGGCTACAGGGTCACAAACAAGCCCTAATAAATTCCCTAGCGCTGTCGCAAAGGCTTCGGAACTCTCTTGTGGCGTTCCACCGGCTGCTTCAACAGCTGCGGCTGCGGCCATCGCACTGGCACTTCCGACTTCGGCTTGGCATCCACCTGTCGCCCCGGCAATCATCGCGTTATTGGCTACGACCATCCCGAAGGCTGCCGAAGTGAAGAGGAAACGCACTTGTTGTTCATGATTCAAGTTCATCGTATCGGCAATTGAGAACACAACTCCTGGCAGTGTTCCACTCGCTCCTGCTGTCGGCGTTGCGCATACAAGCCCCATCGCAGCATTCACTTCGTTTGTTCCAAGCGCGTATTGTACCCCCGCTAGCACACTATCGCCCGACAATGTTTTTCCACGTTCACGATACTTCTTCATCTTCAACGCGTCGCCACCCGTTAAGCCCGTTGGAGAGAACACACCCTCTCCTTCCACGCTTCGTTCAACGGCGTTCTTCATCGTTTGTAAGTTTTTTTCCATTTTCTCCCAGATGTACTCACGACTTTGCTGGGTCATTTCCATTTCCTGTTCAATCATGATTTCCGAAATGGGCTTCTTTTGTTCTGTTGCTAATGCTACCAATTCTTTAATGGTCGAAAACATTGCAAACTTCCTTCCTCATCATCACGCAAACATATAGATGTTATGCGTTTTTCTTAATGTTTGTATTTCTTCTTTTAATTCTGGGGATAATAAATCAACAAGCTCATATCCCATCATTTGGCTATCTTCTGTCATTTCCACTCGCTGTTTTGAAATGGTCACGCCATGTTCTTGCAGCAAGCTGTATAAAACTGGCATTTTTCCAAGAGGAACCACTTCGAGCAAAACTGGAAGAGGGCCTGTAAGCTCCATCTTAAAGCCATCGACTTCGATGACCTTTACTTCCACCGCTCCGCCACCAACAGAGGTCCCGATAAGGCGAATCGTACGCTTCTCATCGCTCAAGATTAAATCCGCGGTATTGGCGTGATTCACAGGGCTTGGTTCTTTTCGTTCGACAAATTCAATATGCATTCCTTCGGACTTGGCAATCTCAACGGCACGTGGCACGCGCTCATCGTCAGTCGCAAAGCCTAAGATTCCGCTAATAATCGCAAAATCCGTTCCGTGTCCCTTATGCGTTTCGGCAAACGACTCATAATAGTCGCATCGAACGCTTTTTGGCGTTCCACCGAATAACTGTCTCGCAAGAGCACCAATCGCAATTGCTCCAGCAGTATGTGAAGAAGAAGGACCTACCATAATCGGACCAATAATATCAAAACAACTCTTATAATTTTGTACTTTATTTCCTTCCATGTCGGCACTCCTTTCTTTGCTTTACTATCGTATCAGTATACGCCTTCAATGTAAATTATTTTTGGCCGGCAACCCGTATTGCGTATGCATCGAGTAAGATTCGGCTAATCACTTGTAGTGGTAAGCGCGAACGAACTTCATAATCTGGGAAATACGAACTCTCAGATTTATACCCAACAAACGTGATATCACTGAGTCTTGCCAGAGGACTCGCTCCGTTTGCGGTAATCAAAATAACCGGCACCTCATTTTGTTGACAAACACGCGCTGCTTCCACCAATTCTTCGGTATGCCCATTTAATGAAATAATAATCGCCACATCTTGGGCATTTAAACGGTGACTGATGGTGCGGATAATATTTGGATCCACATACTGTTCGCAGGTGCGCTCCAATAGATGGAGTTTGATTTCCATTTCGGTCGCAATCATTTCACTGAGGCCACGCGAAAATAAATACACTCGTTGAGCCCCGAAAATCGCTTGAACGGCATCCTCAATTGTTTTACTGTCTAGCTGTTCAATCGTCCGGCGCACTTCTTGCTCGTTTTTCACCACAACGGCTTGAATCTTTTGGTCGACAGCCTCCAAACTCTTGAAGGTCGATAGCTCCTCGTTTGTAAAACGATATTGTTTCTTCAAATCATGTTTAAAGCTGGTGAATCCGTCGTAGCCCAATTTCTTCATCGTACGCACAATCGATGCAGTGGATACATTCGCATCTTTACTCAACTTCACAATCGAGATGGACGGGATTTCATCCAGATGCTGTTCGATGTAAGCAAGCAGATATTTCTCCGTATTTGTTAGACCTTGTGTATTGAACATGCGAACTCTCCATTCTGTAAAGATTTACAAATGTTAACCTCATTTTGGGAAACATTTACAGTGTGTCATATGTAATAATAAGTATAGCAAAAAAAGCTTGGAGGTGAAATGATGATTTATACGTGTACGATGAATTTAGCCATCGATTTGTTCATTAAAACCGCGCAAATGCTACCGTCTGAAGTGAACCGAACCGACGAGGCTGTTTACATGCCAAATGGAAAAGGCGTAAACGTCAGCTTCATCTTAAAAGAACTCGGAATTGATAGCACCGCCACTGGTTTTAAAGCAGGTTTTACTGGCCAATTTATCGAGGAAGAACTGCAAAAGGCAGGCATCCAAACACAATTCGTTACGGTGGACGGAATTACTCGTATCAATGTGTTCACGCAAGTCGTGGCCACAAACGAAGAATTCAAACTCGTCAACCAAGGCCCAAGTGTTACACCCAATCAAGAAGCTTCTCTTCTAGCCATCGTGGAAAACATGAACGCCGACGATATTTTGTTTGTTTCTGGAAGTCATCCTGAAGGCATCACGCGTGCCACTTACGAGAAAATTGCAAAAGCGTCCCAAAAACGTGGCTTTAAGTTTATTCTCGACACTTCCGCTCATTTTGTACCGGAACTATTGGGTTACAAACCATATCTCATTAAACCAAACGACGAAGAATTAGCCGGATGGTTTGGATTGAAGGACATTAGCCTTGAGGAAATTAAGGACTGCGGTCGTAAACTCCTCGAACAAGGTGCTCAAAACGTCATCGTTTCTTTAGGAGACAAGGGAGCTATTCTCTTTACACCAACTGAAACGATTCATGTTACAGCACCGGATGGCGAGGTCGTCAATACTGCCTGTGCAGGAGATACACTACTTGCGACCTTCGTAGGAAGCCAGTTGCAAGGTTTATCCGATGAAGAAGCACTGATTAAAGCCGTCGCAGCGGGAAGCTCAACCGCGTTTAGACCTGGTTTGACAGACTTCAAGGATGTTCCTACATTAATGCAACAAATCAAACGAGTATCCTAACTCGGGAAAATAAAGGAGGAAATACAATGACAAAATATGATATTATCGCTGCCACTGGGTGTCCAACAGGGATTGCGCACACTTATATGGCACAAGAAGCGCTCGAGCAAGCCGCTAAAAAAGCAGGAGTAACGATTAAAGTCGAAACACACGGACAAATCGGTATCGAAAACGAATTGACTCCAGAAGAAATCGCAAACGCAAAAGCAGTCATTATCGCTGCTGACAAGGACGTTCAACCACAACGTTTCGTAAACAAAAAGATTATCGACGTTTCTGTTGGGCAAGGAATTAAAAATGCCGACGAATTAGTGGCACAAGCTCTTCGCGGAGAAGGCGTTGTGAAATACCACTCTGACGATGCAGCTGTTGAAGCTTCAGAAGCTCCACAATCTTCTAACGTTGGTAAGAGCTCTATTGGTCGTGAAATCTACAAACACTTGATGAACGGTGTATCTCACATGCTTCCATTCGTTGTTGGTGGTGGGGTTCTAATCGCGATTTCATTTGCAGTATTCGGAATTTACTCATTTAAACCAGACGACCCAAGTTACAATGCCTTTTCTGCTCAATTAAAAGAAATAGGTGGATTAGCAATGGGCTTAATGACTCCGGTTCTAGCAGCCTACATTGCACAAAGTATTGGGAACCGTCCAGCATTAGTGAGCGGTTTTGTTGCAGGTTTAATGGCAAGTAATGGCGGCGCAGGATTCCTTGGCGGTATCGTCGGTGGTTTCTTCGCAGGTTACTTAGTCGTTCTTTTAGAAAAATTATTCAAAGGACTTCCAAAAACATTAGATGGTCTTAAAGCTATTTTCTTATATCCATTATTAGGCGTACTCATTACTGGTTTATTTATGAGTGTCATCGTTAGTCCAATGGCTGGTATCAACCAAGCATTAATGGACTTCTTAAAAGGATTCCAAGATCAAAACCCAGTTCTTCTTGGTCTTGTAATCGGATGTATGTGTGCCTTTGATATGGGTGGTCCAGTAAACAAAGCCGCATACGTTACAGGTACAGTTCTTCTTGGTGAAGGAAATACAGCATTCATGGCTGGGGTTTCTGCAGCATGTATCGCTCCTCCACTTATCACAACTGTTGCCGTATTATTATTCAAAAACCGTTTCGATACAAACGAACGTAATGCTGGTTTAGTCAACTTCATCTTAGGTTCAACTCACATTACTGAAGGGGCTATTCCTTTCGTTGCCAAAGATCCACTTCGCGCAATGCCTTCAATGATGTTAGGTTCTTCAATCGCTGCAATCTTAACTTACTTATTCGGCGTACAAGTACCTGCTCCTCACGGTGGATTCTTAGTATTACCAGTTGTAACACATCCATTCTTATGGGTATTAGCGATTGCGATTGGTTCTGTTGTCGGCGGTCTTGTTCTTGGAGCAACTCGTAAACCACTTTCTGAATAATCGACTTTTAGAAAGAACTTAGGAGGTTGAAAATGTTAATTAGTAAAGAATCTATTTTCTTAAATGAAAATCTTACTTCTCAAGAAGAAGTGTTTCACTTCATCGCTCAAAAAGCCGTAGCACTAGGTATTTCAGCAGACGAAAACGCTGTGTACAACGGACTAGTAGAACGTGAACAACAAGGAACAACAGGAATGATGGACGGATTTGCGATTCCACATGCAAAATCAAGTGCCATCACAACTCCAAAAATTGTCATCGTTCGCCTTAGTGACGGAATTGACTGGAACAGTATGGATGGAAAACCAACTTCATTCATCTTCAGCTTATTAATTCCAGATGGCGAAGCAGGAACGACTCACCTTAAATTATTAGCAACAGTAGCTCGTATGCTGATGAAAGCTGACGTCAAAGAAGCTTTATTAGGCGCTACAACTGCTGAACAACTTGAAGAAGTATTAAATAGTCATTTAGCAGGCTAACCCACTCGCCAGGAGAGAAAGCACAAAACCGTTCTCTCCTGGTATTTTTATTCAATTTCCTGAAATTCAGTTGAAAATCCTCAGAATCCCTCTATTTTTCGGCAAACTCTATTGACGAAAACGTAAAAAAAACTTACAATGGTATTAACTGGTAGTGACCAGTTGTAGAAGAGTTTTTTACGAAAGGAGGAACCGATATGGTAGCCAAACCTTCTCCACTCTACTCAACACTGAGTTTAGCGTTGATCGACTTCATTAAGACCCAGGGAAAAGCACACAAAAAAATGCTTTCGGAGCGCGAAATTACAAAAGTCTACAATGTCAGTCGCACCACCGTTCGAACAGCGTTGAAGGAATTGGAGACGCTTGGATATATTTATAAGCGTCATGGAAAAGGCACGTTCATTTCAACGCAATGGAAAGAACGCCAAAACTTGCTGGAAGGCTACAGTTTCACGGAACAGATGAAGGAGCTCGGCAAGGTCCCTTCCACGAAAATTACTTCGTTGGATTGTTACGAAGCCGATGAATTTATCGCTCCACTTGTTGGAATCGAAGCTGGTGACAAGCTCTTTCGTCTGAAACGCATTCGGTATGCAGATGGCATTCCACTCATGAAAGAAACAACTTTCTTACCATACGACGTCTTCAAAACCTTAACGAAGACCCAGTTAGAAGGCCAATCTTTATATGAAGTGTTTGCGAATGATTTTAATCAGCAAATCCACTACGCCGACGAAGAATTCTCAGCGAGCATTCTCACGCCGGAAGAAGCGGAAGTCTTGGATGTGGATCCGCACAGCGCTTGTTTACGATTTATGCGAACCACATTAAATCATGAAAATCGCATCATCGAATATACGATTAGTGTTGCCAGAAGCGACCAATTCTTCTACAAAGTAAGACACTATCGCACAAACAACTAAAAAAATATTTGGAGGGTATTATGTTTCAATTTTCAACAAGTCAATTAGAAGCTTTATCTGCAGAGATTACAACGCGCGAAATTCGCCAACAACCAGAATTGTGGAAAGAAGCTTTTGATTACTACAAACTAAACTTAGAACGCATTACTGCTTTCTTAAACAACTTACCTGAAGGTCGCCTTCGCGTGATTTTCGCAGGTGCGGGTACATCACAATATGTGGGAGATACAATCCTTCCTTACTTAAAACGTACAGGAAATGAAGATCGTTTTGATTTCCAATCTGTCGGAACAACAAACCTTGTAAGTAATCCACATGACTACTTCAAAGCAGAAATTCCTACAGTGCTTGTTTCATTTGCACGTAGCGGTAACTCACCAGAAAGTCTTGCAAGTGTGCAACTTGGCCAACAAATCGTGCGCGACTTCTATCAAATCACGATTACTTGTGCGCCAGAAGGAAAATTAGCCATTGCTGCTAAAGACGACACAAACAACTTACTCTTAATGATGCCAGACCGCTCTAACGATGCTGGTTTTGCGATGACAGGAAGCTTCACATGTATGACTCTTACAGCGCTTCTTGTATTCGATGAAGCACACTCACTTGAACAAAAAGAAGGCTTCGTGAAAGCTATCCGTCAAATGGGTACAAGCGTTCTAGAACGTGAAGACGTGATTCAACATTACGTGAACTTAGACTACAACCGTGTCATTTACTTAGGTTCTGGTTCTCTAAGCGGCCTTGCTCGCGAAGTTCAATTGAAGATTCTTGAATTGACTGCTGGGCAAATTGCAACAGCCTTCGATTCTTCAATGGGATTCCGTCACGGTCCTAAATCATTTGTAAACGGCTCTTCTCTAGCCTTCGTATTCGTATCTAACGACGACTATACTCGTCAATACGACATCGATATCTTAAACGAATTACATGGCGACCAAATCGCACGCCTCGTTCTTGCGGTTGGAGTGGACGCTGAAAGTGACTTTGAAGGTCTATCATTCAGCTTCGATAAAGAATATCGTTTCGTTCCAGATGCTTACCTTGCACTTCCATATGCAGTATTTGGACAAACCGTTTCTCTACTTTCTTCTATCAAAGTTGGAAATAAACCAGACACTCCTTCACCTACAGGCACTGTAAACCGTGTCGTTAAAGGAGTAACGATTCACCCATTAGAAGCATAAATAACTTAATTGAAAAGAGATGATCCTATGACAACTTATATTTATGCCAAAGCATTTTATTTTGAAGACGAAGTGAAAGGCCCAGGGTACTTACCAATCTTAGACAATGGAACTTTCGGAGCCTTCCAAACCGAAAAACCAGAAAGCGGCGCAACTATTATCGACTACGGTAACTATCAAATTGCCCCAGGTCTTGTGGATACACATATCCACGGATTCAAAGGCGCTGACGTTATGGATAACGATGTAGAAGCACTTCGTACCATTTCAGAAGGACTTCCTTCATGCGGGGTTACTTCATACTTACCAACAACCTTAACCGCATCTCGCGAATTATTAGCGGATGTCTGCCAAACAATTGGCGATAACGCCACAACACTTGGCGGCGCTAAAATCAGAGGGATTTTCCTAGAAGGTCCATTCTTCTGTGAAAAATACAAAGGTGCGCAAAACCCTAAATACATGGGCGACCCTAAATCTGAAATCTTGGATGAATGGCAAGAACGCGCTGGCGGTTGGGTGAAGAAAATCGCGATTGCGCCTGAACGTAAAGGTGCCGTTGATTTCATCAAACACGCGAAAACAAAAGACATCTATGTCGCTCTTGCGCATACAGATGGTACTTACGAAGATTGTAAAAACGCCGTTGAAGCCGGTGCGAACATCTTCGTTCACACATACAACGGAATGCGCGGCTTACACCACCGCGAACCAGGTGTTGTCGGTGCGGCACTCACATTGCCAAACGTATTCGACGAACTCATCTGCGACGGTCACCACGTTAACCCAGTGAGCGCAAGTATCGTGATGAAATGTTGCGGTCACGACCATGTAGCCCTTATTACAGACTGCATGCGTGCGGGCGGTATGGGCGAATGCGAATCGATGCTTGGAGAATTCCCTGTTATCGTAAAAGACGGTACGGCTCGCTTGAGGGACGGCGGTAGCCTTGCTGGAAGTATCTTAGAACTCATCCAAGGAGTTCAAAACGTTGTAAAATGGGGCATTGCGACTCCACACGAAGCAATTACAATGGCTAGCCTTGTTCCTGCAAAATCAGTCGGTATCGACGACGTTTGCGGACGCATCGACCCAGGGTATGCAGCGGACTTCATCGTATTAGACGATGAGTTACAACTCAAAGCGACTTACTTAGACGGTAAGCCATATTTCGAAGCTTAAAAAAATAAAAACAACTTAAGGAGTGTTATTATGTCAAAATTAGTATTAACAAAAGGAAAATATGATCACTTAGTAAAACTTTCAAACAAAAACCATGTCATCGGTGCTTTAGCGATTGACCAACGTGGTTCATTGAAAAAAATGATTGCTGCAGGAAATCCAAATGTAAAAGGTGACGAAGGCATCATCCGCTTCAAAGAATTAGTTTCTGAAGAATTAACAAAATACTCTTCTTCAATTCTTTTAGACCCAGAATATGGTCTTCCAGCTGCAAAATTACGCCACGAAGACTGCGGACTTTTAATCTCTTACGAAAAAACTGGTTACGACGCAACTGAAATCGGCCGCTTACCAGACTTACTTCCAATTTGGTCTGCAAAACGTATTAAAGAATTAGGCGCTGACGCTGTTAAAGTTCTTTTATACTATGATATTGACGAAGATCCAGCCATCAACGACATCAAACATGCATGGGTAGAACGTGTAGGTAGCGAATGTGTGGCAGAAGATATTCCATTCTTCTTAGAAATCGTTTCTTACGAAGCAAGTGACGACGATGTGAAATCAGCTGCTTACGCTAAAGTTAAACCTCATAAAGTAAACGACGCAATGAAAGTCTTCTCTGACCCACGTTACAACGTTGACGTATTAAAAGTGGAAGTTCCAGTAAACATGAACTTCGTAGAAGGCTTCACTAAAGAAGGCGTTGAACCTGTTTACACTCGCGAAGAAGCATTACGTTTATTCAAAGAACAATCTGAAATCACTGACCTACCATTCATCTTCTTAAGTGCTGGTGTTTCTGCTGAACTATTCCAAGAAACTCTACGCTTTGCTAAAGAAGCTGGTTCTACTTTCAATGGTGTGTTATGTGGTCGTGCAACATGGAAAGATGCTGTAGCTGTATTTGCGACTGAAGGGGAAGAAGCTGGTCGTGCGTGGTTGGCAAGCCAAGGACGTAAGAACATTGAGGACCTTAATGTTGTTTTAGGTGAAACTGCAACTCCATGGTTAGAACGTGTTGAAGTAAAATAAACAAAACAATGAATGAATAAGAGCGTTGCTCTTTAAACACCTAGGATTTTCTCATACGAGTAGTAATGGCTGTACCCGTCTGAGCCAAGGGCTCAGACCTCTCGAGCCTCAAAC
>CALJSD010000225.1 GCA_937976325.1 uncultured Carnobacterium sp. | reverse complement strand
ACATCTTGAAGGCAAATGCGGTATGAATAAACGCTGTGACAAGCGGTAAGAAGAACACAATCAACACTTGACGATTGATAGACTTCTTGATGGTCTTTTGATCGATACCGAGTTTTTGTAGGATTACGAAACGGTCACGGTCTTCGTATCCTTCAGAAATTTGTTTGTAGTAAATGACAAGAACCGCACCGATGAAGAACGCGACTGAAAGAAGTGCTCCTACAAAGAGTAAACTTCCCATAAATCCGTAAATGTCTTTGGCCGCATCCTCTCTACTTCCAACTGTAATGAAATCCTCATCCTTTGCTTCAAGCACGTTAACGTAGGCCTCAAACTCTTCTGTTTTATCCTGAACGTCTGTCGATGTATTCCACAATGCGTAATAGAACCCACGACCAAGTTTAGCGTCAATCATCTTTGAAGGATCCTTTACAACGGCTACATAAACGTTATCTGCAACATATGGCAATTGTGGCAATTTTTCTTTAAAGCCGGTGCTGTCCATCATCTCTTTGACTTGAAGTGTCAATTGTCCATTCACACGGATAGCCGAAACATTTTTGTCGTCACCTTTGACAAGTCCAAGAACGGCTTCATTGTCACTTAGCTTGTAATTCGTCCCAAAGATGCGATTGTAATCTTCCGCAGAAAGGAAAGTAATGAACGCAGCTGGGCTATCTCCTGGATAGACTCCCTCAATGTTCACTCCGCCCTCCATACTTTTTGCGGCACGAAGCACGCTGAGGTAATTCATTTCATTGGTTACAGTGCCTTTCGATTGCGCCTTAATCTTGCTAATTTGTTCTGAAAGTTGCGGAATCGTAGAGGTGTCTTCGACGAATGCCGTTGCCGAATAATCTGTTGGATAGCTTTTCTTCAATAAATCGGCTGTCCCTGTTTGCAAGGCGACCGTTGTAGCCAATGTGACAAGCACCATCGTTGATAAAATACAAATACTAGCAAGACCTGCCGCATTTTTACGCATACGGAATTTTAAATTGGAAATCGAAATAAAATTCGTTGGTTGATAAAAGAGACGTTTGTTCTTTTGTAAAAGCGAAAGCAATGCAATCGAACCTGCGTCAAATAAAATATACGTTGCTAAAACAACTAATAGAACCGCTACGAAGAAAGAATATAGCGCTGCAACAGGTGCTTCAATCGTTTGCGACATATAATACGCGCCCCCGAGAAGCCCTGCACCAATGAGTGCGCGAAGAAGGATAAAGCGCCCCTTCGTTTCTCCTTTTTTCTTCTCAGAAAGCATTTCTAATGGACGACTCATGTACATCTTTGTCGCATTTAAGAAAAAGACAACTCCGAAAATAAACGCCATTGAAATCAGTACGAAACCGACGCTACCGAGTTGCATTGAATACTCGATGCCGATTGGAATTCGAATGAGCTTCAATAAAACGGCAAACGAGAAGCGATGGAACACGATTCCAAGCACAATCCCTAGCCCCACGCTGACCACTGAGAATAGAAGTAATTCAATGAAGCTTAACAATTGAATGTTTTTCCGGTCGAGTCCAAGGATGCTATATAGGCCGTATTCTTTTAATCGATTTTTCGTCACAAAGGCATTCGCGTAAAGAATCGTTAAGAGTGCCACGAGCTGAACCACGATGACTCCAAAGCCCAATGTTTGCGCAATGGCTCCCCCTCCACGAAGAGTGGAAAGCTCAGGCATCGCAGATAAGGCGTGCGTGATATAGAGAATCATCGTCACCATAATGGTCGTCAGTGCATACGGCAAATATAATGAATGATTCTTTTTTAGATTCGATGTCGCCATCGAAAAAATGAGTTTAAACATGGATTTCACCTCTATTTGCCATCGCAGTTAATGTTTCTGAAATCAACTCGAACATTTGTTGATCACTTCTTCCTTCACGGTACAATTGATTATAAATCAAGCCGTCTTTAATGAAAAGAACTCGTTTGGCACGACTTGCAGCAACCGTACTGTGCGTTACCATTAAAATCGTTTGTCCGTTTTGATTAATTTTATCAAATAAATCGAGAGTATTGCTAGCTGATTTTGAATCCAACGCTCCTGTTGGTTCATCGGCTAACAGTAAGCTTGGGTCTGTAATCATCGCACGGCCAATCGCCACACGTTGTTGTTGCCCACCTGAGAGTTCATAAGGATATTTCTTGAGTAAGTCTTTAATCCCTAGCATTTGCGCAATCGGCTCAACCTTTTGCTTCATTTCTGAAATTGGGCGACGAGCGAGTACCAGCGGCAACACCATATTATCATAGACCGATAAGGTTTCTAATAAGTTGAAATCTTGGAACACGAACCCTAAATGGTCGCGACGGAATTCCGTCAGAACTTTAGCGGAGATATTTTGAATATTTTCTCCGTTTAAAAAGACAGAACCAGCAGTTGGACGGTCGAGAGTCGCTAAGATATTTAGAAGCGTTGTTTTCCCTGAACCCGATTCCCCCATCACGGCTACGTATTCGCCTTCTTCAACCGAGAAGCTGATGTCTTTGAGCGCCGTCACTTCCGCAGCTCCAAAGCGTGTTTGATAGTTCTTTTGTAAATGTTGTACATCTAATAATGTCATTGTTTTCACCCTTTACTTTCATTTGTTGACCTTAGTATAGTCCACTCGTAAAGGGAAATCATGACACTATCCTATCATTTTATCCCCGTTTCTTACATTTTTGTCACTTTGAAAAAAGCACGAAAAAAAGAGGCTTCGCACGGAAACCTCTTTTGAGTTGTAGTTAATTAACGTTTAATAATTCTGTAGTAACTACGAGAAGTGATTTGGTACACGATGAGGTATACCACAACGAAAATTGCACCAATCACAATTGTCGCGTTTAATGTCACGCTGCCGTCAACCCCGAAGAGTTCGATAATCTTACGATACATCTTGAAGGCAAATGCGGTATGAATAAACGCTGTGACAAGCGGTAAGAAGAATACAATCAATACTTGACGGTTGATAGACTTTTTGATTGTCTTTTGATCGATACCGAGTTTTTGTAAGATAACGAAACGATCACGGTCTTCGTACCCTTCAGAAATTTGTTTGTAGTAAATGACAAGCACTGCACCAATGAAGAATGCGATAGAAAGAAGCGCACCGACTAAGAGCAAGCTTCCCATGAAGGCATATAACGTCTTCGCTGCTTCATTCTTACTGTTTAACGACATGGCGTCTGCCTTGTATTGACTCTTCACATTCTTATACGCAGCCCATTCTTCATCTCGTAAATCAAATGGTGTGTTGGTATTCCAAGTAAAGTAATACATCGCTTGACCTGCCACCGGATTTAAGTATTGCAATGGATCTTTTACAATCCCTACATACTGATTGTCTGCCACATATGGTAGTTGTGGCATCACTTTCGCGTATGGAGTCCCATCAATCATTTCTTTGACTGTAATCGTCGCATTATACACAACTGAATAAGTCTTCACTTCTGAAATGTTCTTGACGTCCCCTTTAATATGGCCGACAATCATTTCCTTATCGCCAACCGTGTAGTTCGTTCCAAACATCTTGTTATATTGATCCACAGAAACAAGGGTAAACATTGCTGCAGGACTATCTCCTGAGTTCACATTCGCAAAGTCAAATCCATTCTCCGTACGTTGTCCAAAACGAAGCACGTTTAAGAATGTCTTCTCGTCTTTCAATTGCCCTTTCGTTTGTTCCTTAATCTTTTGAACGATTGGAGGATATTGATCCATATCCTTTTCTAGAACAAAGTAAGCAACTGCAGAGTAATCTGTTGGATAGTTGCTATCGAGTCTGGCTGTTGTCCCACGTTGAAGGGCTACGGTTGTCGCCATTGTGACAAGTACCATTGTTGAAAGGATACACACGCTGGCAAGTCCGGCAGCATTTTTACGCATACGGAATTGCAAGTTTGAAATCGAAATAAAGTTCGTTGGTTGATAGAATAACTTCTTATTCTTTTGCAAGATGGATAGAAGCGCAATTGAACCCGCGTCGAATAAAATGTAAGTCGAAACGACTACTAATAATACTGCTAAGAAGAAGTATACGAGGGCTTTAACCGGAGACTCAATCGATTGAGACATATAGTACGCATATCCGAGAAGTCCTAGACCGATGATGGCGCGAATTGTAACAGCGCGGCCTTTCTTCTCCCCTTTTTTCTTCTCTTTTAATAATTCAAGCGGACGGCTCATGTAAATCTTCGCTGCATTTAAAAAGAACACAAGAACGAAGATGGCCACCATCGTTAACAGAACGGCAATAATACTTCCGAATTGGAAGGAATATTTAATACCGATATCATATTGAATGAGTTTCAATAGAATCGCAAATGATGCCGCATGGAAAATCACGCCGAGGATCAACCCTAGACCAATGCTTAAAGCGGCAAAGACAGATAACTCAATCAAGCTGAGCAATTGAATATTCTTACGGTCAAGACCGAGAATACCGTATAAACCGAATTCTTTGGCACGGTTTTTCATCACGAAGGCATTCGCATACAAAATAACGACGAGTGATACGATTTGAACGATGACGAAACCAAACCCAAGAGTCTTGGCCATCGCTGACCCACCTTCAAGATGAGCGAACTCCGGTGTTGCAGCCAGTGCGTTCGTTACATATAGAACTACCGTCACCATCACCGTTGCGAGTGCAAATGGTACATAGAGAGCATGGTTCTTACGTAAGTTCGTAATCGCCATGGAACGCAGTAAATTAAACATGTTCCTCACCTCTGTTTGCCATCGCAGTTAATGTTTCTGAGATTAATTCAAACATTTGTTGGTCCGTTCTTCCTTCACGGTACAATTGGTTGTAAATTAAACCGTCTTTAATGAAAAGAACGCGTTTTGCACGACTTGCGGCAACGGTACTGTGCGTTACCATTAAGATTGTTTGTCCATTTTGATTGATTTTATCGAACAAATCTAATGTATTGCTAGCTGATTTTGAATCCAACGCCCCTGTAGGTTCATCGGCTAAGAGTAAACTTGGGTCTGTAATCATCGCACGGCCGATTGCCACACGTTGTTGTTGACCTCCAGATAATTCATATGGATATTTCTTCAATAAGTCCTCAATGCCTAACATTTCAGCGATTGGTTGAACTTTCTTTTCCATTTCGTCGATTGGACGACGTGCTAACACAAGTGGCAATACCATATTGTCATACACGGATAATGTTTCTAATAAGTTGAAGTCTTGGAAAACGAACCCTAAATGGTCACGACGGAATTCCGTTAACACTTTATCAGAAATCTTTTGAATGTCTTCCCCGTTTAAAAGCACAGTCCCATCTGTTGGACGGTCTAGTGTCGCTAAAATATTTAATAGCGTTGTTTTACCAGAACCAGATTCCCCCATGACTGCTACATATTCGCCTTCTTCTACTGAGAAGTTAATATCTTTTAACGCAGTCACTTCAGCGGCTCCAAAACGTGTTTGATAAACTTTTTGTACGTGTTGTACATCTAATAATGTCATTGTTGTCACCCTTCATTGTTTAATAGATAGTTCTATTATACTGTAAACTGTGAAAATTATCACTCTATTCTATAATCTTTCCAATCTAGAGAGAATTTGGACGGAAAGATTAGTATGTTCGACCACGTAACGACCGTTTTTAAGCAAAATACGAACAAAAGCTTTTTTAATTGTGCTTTACCGTTATAAATTTTAAGAATAACGAACTATAAATAACCGATATAACTTAAAGTATGTTTTTCACATTGACTTTTTCCCTAGTTACCAGTATCCTGTTTTATATAACATATCGAAACGCAATGAAAAGAAGAGTAAAAAATAAAACTTCATAGAGAGCTTACGGTTGGTGCGAGTAAGCAAGTCGTTATTTTTGAACATGATCTTTGAGCAGATTGTCCGAGCCCTTAAGACAATCCGGGTACTCCCGTTATCAACCATCCGTCTAGACGGAAAGGTCTTCTCCCCCGAAGACGAACAAAGGTGGTACCACGACTGCAACTCGTCCTTTTAGCAAGCGCTAGAAGTGCGGGCTTTTTTATTTTCGTTTCATAAAACACACTTAGGAGGAAATCAACATGGCTGAAGTAGAAAGCTTTACACTAGACCATAACAAGGTGATTGCACCTTACGTTCGCTTAATCGCAAACGAACATGGTAAGAAAGGAGACGTCATTTCAAACTTTGACATCCGCTTCTTACAACCAAACAAACAAGAAATGCCAACAGGTGTCGTTCATACATTCGAACACCTACTAGCAGACCTCTTACGTGACCGCTTAGAAGGCATCATCGACATCTCTCCATTTGGATGCCGTACTGGTTTCCATTTAATCCTTTGGGAAGAACGTTCTCCTGAAGATATCGCACGCGCATTGAAATCAACACTTGAAGAAATCGTCGAAAAAATTCAATTCGAAGATATCCAAGGCGTCTCTGCTGTACAATGCGGAAACTACCGCGACCATTCATTATTCGGTGCCAAAGAATATGCTAAACAAGTCTTAGAACAAGGCATCAGCATCGACCCATTCGAGCGTAAAGTGATTTAACGACACGCTTATTCAGTAAGAAACATTAGACACCTAGACTGGAGGACCCCCCATATGAAATTAAAAACTATCGCTAAATCAATCATCGCCCTATCTGCTGCATTCGTCTTAGGCGCTTGTGGCAATAACGCTTCAAGTTCTGCGAGTTCATCAAACGCTCAATCTTCAGGATCAGAACTGAAAACAGTGAAAATCGCTTCTGTCGGCTCTGACGCAGACATCTGGAGACACATCGCTGAGTCTGAACAAGCGAAAAAAGCAGGTCTAAAAATCGAAGTACAAGAAATTAACGGCGGTGTGCCATTAAACGAAAGCGTGGCAGACGGAACAGTTGATGCCAACGCCTTCCAGTCAATCGGATACTTACAAGGATTTAACGAAGCCAACTCAAACAAACTCGTTCCAGTTGG
>CALJSD010000224.1 GCA_937976325.1 uncultured Carnobacterium sp. | reverse complement strand
TTGTTTTTTCTCTTGTAACAAGCTCTTATATTGGTTGTTCAACTGTTCCGCTTCTTCTTGCAAGCGAACGAGTTCCATCTCTTCATCTACTGTCAACGGTTCAAGTTGCTCAGCCGTTTTGATTTCATCGATACGGCGATCGATTTCTTTTGTACGTTTTAAGACCGCTTGAATCGATTCATCTGTTTGGTCGCTTTGAGCTGAGAATTTTGTAAATACACTCGCTACACTTTCTAATACAGAATCGACTTGGCTTGAAGTTGGTTGTTCTTTCGCGCTAGCCTTTTCACCCATTTTTTCGAGTAAGACTACTGCTTCCTCTGCTGAAATAATTCCTTTGTCTACTAATTCTAAAATTCTATCTTTTTGATTCATTTTCGTTTCCCCCTTAAATCGGTTCGTTCTTGATTACATTCTTAGTGTACCGAACTTCCAAAACGAAAACATAGGTCCTAAGGTTGATTTTTATCCCAAACTTCTCTAAACCTAAAGTTGTATTATTGAATTTCGCCCCTTTTTCGTTCTATATCTTGCGTGGTTATCCATTTGTTGTTACACTTTGGATACAGTAATTGTAGGAGTTGGAAAGTAATGACAAAAAAGGAAGTCCCATTGAAATCGCATGAGCGACTCGATCGACTCGAAAAAGAAAATATCGATATCATTCAAAGTCGTGAGGTCTTCTCCTTTTCGCTGGATGCCGTCCTTTTAGCCGACTTTGCCAATATCGCAAAAAGTAGAAAAGCTACAATCGTGGACCTTTGCTCTGGCAATGGTGCGGTGGCATTTTTACTCAGCCATAAAACGCAAAATCACATCACCGCAGTTGAAATCCAAGAACAGCTGTGGGATATGGCGATGCGTACGACCCAACTCAACAACTTAGAAGACCGCATCACGTTTATCAATCAAGATATCCGCCAGTTAAAAGGCATCATCCCGAAAGATTCGGTCGACTTTATTACCTGCAATCCGCCTTATTTCAAGGTCAATGAAACCAACCAAACCAATTTGAAGGAAGCTTACACGATTGCCCGTCATGAAGTGCATTTGCCACTCGAAGACTTACTTGAGACGATTTCTGGCCTTTTAAAGATGAAAGGAAAAGCCTATCTCGTGCATAGACCCGACCGCCTCACGGATATTTTAACCGAGGCAAGAAAACACCGCCTCGAAGCGAAACGCGTGCAATTCGTCTATCCAAAAGAAGGCAAAGAAAGCAATATCGTCCTCATCGAATTAATGAAGGACGGACTCCCAGGAGGCCTCAAGGTATTGCCTCCGATTACGGTTTTTGACGAGCATCAAGAATATACGCAGAAGATTAGAAGCATCCTCTGGGGGGACGAATCATGAGCAAGTTCTTTATGTACGTCCTTCTCTGCAAGGATCAGACCTTTTATACCGGCTATACCGTCGATTTGGAAAAACGAATCGCGACCCATAATGCCGGAAAAGGTGCTAAATATACAAGGGTGAGAACTCCCGTCACTCTGCTCTACGCTAAGGAATTTGCCACAAAGCAAGAAGCGATGAAGGCGGAAGCGGCGTTCAAGAAATTCTCTCGCCCGAAAAAAGAAACATTTCTACAGACGATTGGCGCGAGTGTCGACCGTCCTGTCATTATTTATTTAGAAGGAGAACAGCCTCATGAGACAACAGAGTTATCGGACTGAAGGCACAGGAAAACTATTCCTAGTCCCTACTCCGATTGGCAACTTAGAAGATATGACCTTCCGCGCGGTAAATACTCTTCACGAAGTGGATTTAATCCTGGCCGAAGATACGCGTCATACGCAAAAGCTACTCAATCATTTTGAAATCGAGACTCCGCAAAAGAGTTTCCATGAACATAATACACAGGAGCGAATCCCACAAGTCATCGAGTGGTTGCAAGAAGGAAAAACCATCGCGCAAGTGAGTGACGCTGGTACACCTTCCATTAGTGATCCCGGATTTGAGCTCGTGCAAGCCTGTGTCGAAGTTGATATTCCAGTGATTCCTCTTCCAGGAGCGAATGCGGGAATTACGGCTCTTATTGCAAGCGGCCTCGTTCCACAACCATTCTATTTCTATGGGTTCTTACCACGAAAGAAAAAAGAAAAAATCGAAGCTCTCGAACAATTACGCACGCATAGCGAGACTGTGATTCTATACGAATCACCATTCCGATTGAAAGATACTTTCTCGGCGATTCAAACCGTCTACGGCGAACAACAATCTGTCGTTTTATGCCGTGAGTTGACGAAAACTTACGAAGAGTTTATTCGCGGAACAGCCGCAGAACTCGCATCTCTTGTAAGCGAAGAAGAATTAAAAGGCGAATGTTGCATCTTGATCGGACATAAAAATCCAGACGAAGTGACAACTGCTCTGTCAGGTGCGTTAGAAGAACAGACACCAGACGCTACACTTTCGATTGCAGAACAAGTCGAATGGTTTATGGATCATCAAAGCCTTACGCAAAAAGATGCAATTAAAGCTGTCGCAAAACATCTTGGCCTTAAAAAGCAAGAAGTCTACAAGGAAATCCATGCATAAAAAACATCCGTAGTTTTATGTTGATTATTTCAAATCCTTACGGATATCTTCATAATAGCGGTAACGGGATACCGGTTCGAGCCGAAGTCTCTCACCTTCAAAGCCTCAAAAACGGGAGTAAGGAATACGTTCCTAACTCCCGTTAATTCGTTTTGATATCATTCCCCATTACCGCTATTATAGAATCCGTAAGATTTTCTATAATCAACAAACCAGGAAACCTAGTATGTTTTCCTCTTCTACAAAATACTACACAAACAGAAACACCCAAGCATCCCTGCTTGGGTGTTTGTTTATACTCCGATAAATTTAAATACATTGAAGGCGGTCATCAATACTAAAATGGCCATCAGTCCTAAATAGAGTTTTTCAACGGCTTCGTGCGTGAGTTTCGATTGGATTTTTGTTCCAATCCAACCACCCAGTACCGCAAAAATCGCAATTGCTAAAATCACGAGACTGACATTGTTGTATTTTTCAAAGTCACGAATGACAGTGCCCATCTTAATAATCTGCGCAAAGAAAATCATTAAAATTGAATACGCTGCTGCGTCTTTGGCTTTCATCGAGAAGAAATAAACCAAAAGTGCAATATTCAGCGGTCCTCCGCCAATGCCGAGATAGACAGAAATCATACCGACTGTTAATCCAATCGTCACAATCGCTACAAGGTTTGATACTTCTAGCGTTCGAACGCTTTCCTTATTGAGCGTGAATAAAATAATCCCGCCGAGTAATAAAAATAGAATCACGGATTGTGTCGCACTTACTGCCTGGCTACCCCAGCTGTCTACTGCATGAAGGAAAATCACGTCTCCGATTTTTCCACCGATAATCGACCCGAATGCCAATCCTAGCGCGATTTGTTTTTTGACATGAAACCCTAACTTGCTTCTTTTATATATCGACACGAGACACATCGTAAACACGGCAACGGTCGAATACACACTAATCATGCTCGTCGTATCGATGCCGACAAAATCGAAGGCTGGCTTAATGATAATGCCGCCACCTAAACCGGTAATCGCTCCAATCATCGTCGCACAAAGCACGATGATACTATAAATAATAATGTGCATTAGCGGCCTCCAAGATTCCGGACACATCTAAATCCTAAATGGCTAGATGTTGAGTCCCACAATGCTCCATTACGGGCGGCTACACGATACCTGTTGCAGTAAGAACAATGGCATAAGAAGGAGCCACCACGAATCGCATATTCGTATTCGAAATTAATCGGACGAGAGGCGTCTTCTTCGATTTCTTCAAACGGAATTCCGCGATGGTTACAGCACCATTCCCAGACATTTCCAATCATTTGATAGAGTCCATATCCGTTTGGTTCAAAACTCTTCACGGGCGCCGTTCCTAAATAGCCGTCTGCTTTCGTATTCGTATTTGGAAAATCTCCCTGCCAAGTATTCGCATGAAACTCACCATCTTGTTCGAGCTCATCGCCCCATGGAAATTGCGTCGTTGTACCGCCGCGCGCGGCATATTCCCACTGCGTTTCTGTTGGCAATTTCACCTTCGCCCAATCGCAGTAAGCTAATGCATCTTGTAAGGAAACATGCACGACTGGATGGTCCATCACCTCTTCAATCGAAGACTCGGGCCCTGTTGGATGATTCCAGCAAGCACCTGGCACTAGAAGCCACCATGGCGACCCTGATACATGTGCATACTCTGCTCTTTTTTCTGGCTCAACCAATAGGTGAAATACATAAGAATCTCCTATGGTTTCTGCTGTTGTTGTATAACCTGTCGCATCTACAAATGCTTTAAACTCACGATTCGTCACGGTCGTATCCGCGATTTCAAACGCAAGCACCTTTTTCATCACTGGTGGTGCCTCATGGTCTTCGATAAAGCCTTGGCCAAGAGAATCTCCCATTTGAAAGATGCCAGATTTTAAAGGCACAAAATTCATACTATCGACCTCTCTTTAGAGTGGCAACGATGCGTTCTAATGGTACTTGGCAAAGTTGCCCGTCTCTCACAAAACCCTCTTCTCTGTCTTGTAAAATGCGAGCAAGTTTCGCTTTGAACTCGTTCACAAGAGAAGTGTACTTCGTTTCCGCAATTACATTGCATTTTTCTTCTGGATCCTCTGTCATATGGAAGAGCTGATACTCGTCTTTGACAGGGAACCAAATAAATTTCCATTCATCTGTTAAAATATATTGGCTCGAATCCTCACCTAGGCTATGTTCCCCGTGAAATTCATTACGCCAACCTGCAAATTCGCCGAATAATAATTGGCGAACGCTCTTACCGTCTGTTTCAACTTTTTCACCTGTGGCAAGCTCTACAAGCGAAGGGAAAACGTCTTGAATCTTCACGAGTTGTGTGACGCTCTTCTTCGTACCCGCAATCAAGTTCCCTGGGTCGAAGATAAACGCTGGAATCTTAATACTTCCTTGGTATGGATAGCCTTTGCGGAATAAATAATGTTCTCCGAGTTGATCCCCGTGGTCACTCACGAACCAGAAAATCGTATTTTCGAGCAAATCAAATTCCTCAACGGCTGTTAAGAAGCGACTTAATTGATTATCGATATGAGTGATTAAGCCGTAGTACGCAGCCAACATTCTCTTTTGTGCGTCCGCTGGAATCTTACCGCGTTTCGCATAAAGACTTGGAATCTTCTCTTCGAGTTCTTCCCAGTTCCCGATATGCAAGTCCGATACATCCCCTAATTTATCCATGTATAAATCATAGAAATACTTCGGTGGATTGAGTGGCGCATGCGGTTTTTCAAACGACATCTTCAAGAAGAACGGTACGCTCGGGTCACGTCTCTTCAAGAAACGAATACTTTCGCTCACAATCCAGTTGGTTGGGTGGTATTTCTCAGGAAGTTCAAATGGACGAACATCCCATGAATTACAGTTTGCCCCATCATCAATAATGTCTGCGTCACTTCCAAGTTCTTGCTTAATCCAATCCAAGTAATCGCTGGAATGTTCAAACGTTTCTCCGTAGGCTTTGTTGTATTTACGGTCGACATGCAAGTAACCATCGTGTAAGAGAACATGGTCAAATCCCATGCGCTTACGACTTGGATACACATGCATCTTCCCGATACATTCTGTTTGATAGCCTAAATCCTTGAACGTTTGAGGAAGTGTATTCGTGTAGTTCCAAGG
>CALJSD010000223.1 GCA_937976325.1 uncultured Carnobacterium sp. | reverse complement strand
TGCATGTATTAGGCACGCCGCCAGCGTTCGTCCTGAGCCAGGATCAAACTCTCATGAAAAATTTGAATTTTCATGAGCTTTGAAAAGCTCATTTTAATTACTGACTTATTGTATCTCTTTAAGAGATAAGAAATTGTTGTTTCTTCATTCATTAAATGAAGTCCCTACACATTTGGTTCGTCTTCTTTGTTCAGTTTTCAAAGGTCAATCGTTGTTTTGCAACAACTTCTATATCCTATCACAGGACATTTTCACTGTCAACAGATTTCATGTAACTTTTTCAAAGTTTTTTTGAAACTGTTTTATAAGCGAACGTTCGCTCAACAGTGATATTAATTTATCATAACTGATTACCAATTTCAACTGAAATGACTAAGAAAATTTTAGTTATTTTATTATTCTATAAAAATTCAAAAAAGAGCCTAGGTTACTAGAACCTAGACTCTCATATATACTCTACTGTACGACCCCTGTATCGATTGCTACACCATCTCTTTTAATGATGTATTTACCACTTTGAACTTGATTATTAAATGTAAAGTCGATTGTTACACTTGTGTTCTCAGAAATCTTGAAGGTACGATACGCAGTATTAATATTGTTGTTTGCATCTTGAATAAAGATTTCAACTGTATTTTGTTTTGCTTCTTGGGCGTTGGAAGCTGAGTTACCGTTATTGCCATTTGTCTTTTTCGCTTCATAAGGAATCGTGAATTGGCGAGATACTACTCGTTCTCCTTTTCCTTTTGAGATGACAACTGTTAAAGTATCACCTTTTTTAAGAGCAGTTCCTTCTGCTGGTGATTGTTTAATAACAGTATCTGCTGTTTCATTACTATTTTCTTCAGAAATTTGTAACTTCAAGCCATGTTCTTTCGCGTAGTCTTCAACGCCTGAACGTGAATAACCTTTTAAGTTAATTAATGTTACAGGTTCTTTTCCTTTAGATACGGTTAAAACCATTTTTGTATCTTTGGCGACTACTTTTTCACCTTTAGCAACACTTTGTTCCATTACCTTACCAGACTCTACTGTATCTGAATAACTTTCTTTCTTCTCTACTGCGATTCCTAGTTTTTGCAAGGCTGCTTTTGCTTCATCGAAAGTCTTACCTGTATAGTCACCTACAGTAACGGTATCTTTACCAGCACTTACTTTTAATACAACTTTAGATTTTTCTTTTACAGAACTTCCTGCTTTAGGGTTCGTCTCTACGACTTTTCCTGCTTCAACCGTATCAGACTTCACTTGCTGTACATCTGACACTTCAAGGTTCGCATCCGCTAGTTTTACTTTGGCATCTGCTTCAGTAAGGTTCGTTACATCTGGAACTTTTACGTCTTTTGGAGAAGTTTGAATAAATGCATAGATAGCTCCTGCACTAACTATGATAAATAGTAACAATAAGATCCATGGCCATTTCTTTTTCTTCTTCTTTTTTGGTTCCTCTTGAACAGCTTTCTTTTCTTCGTCAAATTGAATTTCAGGAACTTCCTTACTTGTTGCTGGTATCTTACGAGGGATTTGCCCCGTCGCAATTGGTTGTAATACCTTTGTTTCCTGACTAAAAGCAGTTGGCTTAAACATTGGTTCATGTAAACGTTCTGGATTTAAGCATGTTTGTAAATCTTCCAACATTTCTCCACAACTACCATAACGATCAAGAGGTTCTTTCGCCGTCGCCTTTAAGACCACATTCTCTAAACTTTGTGGTACTGTTGGTAACATCTGTGAAATTCGAGGAAGCGGCTCTTGGAAATGTTTCAACGCAATTGAAACTGCCGATTCTCCTTCAAAAGGAACTTCACCGACTAATAACTCATACAATACGATACCGAGTGCATATATATCACTGCGGATTGTTGCCATTCCACCTCTTGCCTGTTCAGGAGATAAATAATGAACAGAACCAAGCAAAGTATTTGTTTGTGTTAAAGACGTTTCTGAAAGTGCAATCGCAATCCCAAAGTCTGTAATCTTCACATTACCTTCTCTATCAATTAAGATGTTTTGCGGTTTAATATCACGGTGAATGATTCGATTTTGGTGAGCAAGCTCAATAGCAGAAACGATTTGTGTCATAATACGAACAGCTTCGCGTGGTGGAAGAGGCCCTCTCTCGCGAATGTACTCTTTCAAATCCGTCCCTTCGACGTATTCCATTACAATGTAATTCGTTCCGTCTTCTTCTCCAACATCATATACACTTACTATATTTGGATGGACCAATTGTGTTGCTGATTGCGCTTCTCGTTGGAAACGTCTCATCGCAGCTTCATTTGTATGGAAGTCTAAGCGCAACACTTTTACTGCCACGGGTCTTTCTAGAATTAAATCTTGTGCTAAATATACAGTGGCCATTCCACCCGTCCCAATATGAGACTTGATCTTATAGCGACCACCAACTGTTTTTCCTGGTGCAATCATTCTTCTACCTCCTCCCTGGCAGTATATTTTGCAATCGCAACTGTAATGTTATCGCGACCGCCCGCTTCATTTGCAGCATCGACCGCTTTATTTGCTTGCGTTGTTACATCTGAATAATTCCCTAGAATTTCTTTAATATATTGATCTTCAACCATATTCGATAATCCATCTGAACAAAGGAAAATCGTGTCCCCATTTTTTAGACTCACTCTTACAAAATCAATCTGGACATTGAGCGTAATCCCTAAAGACTGCGTTACAATATTCCGTTGAGGGTGACTTTTGGCTTCCTCCTCTGAGATTTCTCCAGATTTTAACAGTTCATGTACGAGTGTATGGTCTTCTGTTAATTGTTTCATTTGATAATTGCGATACAAATAAGCACGGCTATCACCGACGTTTGCAATTAATAATTCAGAACCGATAACAACTGCTACGACAATTGTTGTTCCCATTCCATCTAGCTCACGATACTGATTCGCTTTTTGGAAAATACGATCATTTTCGGCCTGAATATTTTTAACGAGCCATTGATAAGCGGCTTCTGTATCCGTAATACTTTCTTCTTCCCAACGTTTTCCCAAATGCGATAATGCCATAGCACTCGCTACATCCCCAGCATTATGCCCGCCGATTCCGTCACACACAACAATCATCGGCACGTTTTGAGTATTCAAAAAATATCCGGCAGCATCTTCATTTAAAGTGCGTTTTTGTCCGACGTCACTTTTGATGGCTATCTCCATATTTTTCCTCCTGTTGCGAATTTATTTCCTTACCATTCTCGCGATGAAAAATCCATCTGTATGATATTCATGCGGTAAAATCGTAAGCATCGGATTTTCCTTCGTGCAACCAAACTCTTCGATTGGTTGTACTTCGAATTCCGGATGTTCTCGTAAAAAGTTATGGACTACTTCTTCATTTTCACCCTTGTTAATTGTACAAGTTGAATAGATGAGTTTTCCACCTTTCTTTACCATTGTAGCAATTGCAGACAAAATTTCCAACTGTATTTTTGTTAATTTCGTTAAATCTTCACTATTTTTTTTGTATTTTATATCTGGTTTACGACGCATCAAGCCCAATCCAGAGCAGGGTGCATCTACAAATACTGCGTCAAAGCTTTCATCTTTGAAGAGCTCTCCCGCTTTTCTAGCATCAAGAGCATGAGTATGAATTCTGTCTTCTACTCCTAAACGTTTTGCGTTTTGATGGATTTTACGTAATTTATTTTCGTGTAAATCCAAGGCTTCTACAAGTCCACCCTCTTTAGACACTAAGTAACTTGCAAAATGAGTGGTTTTTCCTCCAGGCGCTGCACAAGTATCGAGCACTTTATCTCCAGGTTGTAAGTCCCCTACTTGAGCCACTAATGAAGAAGACTCATCTTGAACGGTAACCATTCCATCTTTGAATGCTTTCGACCCTAGTAAATCTCCTTCTTCAACAATCACTGCTCGAGGAGACAACTTGCTTTCTTGAACTGTCACACCTTCTTCTTGAAGAAGAGTTTTTGCTTCTTCAATCGACATCTCTGGGTCTTGAATACGCGCACTTAAGTGAGGAGCAATATTTAAACTTGGAAAAATCTCTCTAGCCTCTTCCACGTATTGTTCAAATAATAAATCTACAATCCAGCGTGGCATACTATATTCGACACTCAAACGTTCACGTTCATCTTTAATAGAAGAGACTCCATCGAACCCGGCACGTTGAACATTCCTGAGAACACCATTG
Source organism: uncultured Carnobacterium sp. (assembly GCA_937976325.1). Classification (GTDB taxonomy): domain Bacteria; phylum Bacillota; class Bacilli; order Lactobacillales; family Aerococcaceae; genus Granulicatella. Next base: position 36,855 of record CALJSD010000223.1, on the reverse strand, counting down.
ACGAATTTCGCAATGCCTTGATGGCCACGTTTCTTCGCAATTTGAACGGCTTCAAAAATAGCTGCGTGATCAGGCACTCGATCTAAAAACGCCATTTGGTATACAGTCATTCGTAGGAGACTTAGCACCCATAATTCCATTTTCTTTTGTTTCTCGATAAATGGTTTTAAATAAAAATCTAATGTCAATTTACGCTGAATCGTTCCGTAGAATAATTCCGTTAATAGTCCTCTATCTCTTGCATCCAATTTATGTTTTTGTAACACATTTTGAAATGCAACTGTCGAGTATGCTTGATTCTTTTCTACATTCGTTAATAATTCTACGCAAATGTCACGTACATTACTCATGGTTTAACCCCTCAAAAATCGCATCATTTTTCAACCATTCTGAAAATCCATTCATAAATGCCTTCGCATCCATTTGAGCTTTTCCTGCTGGTTGAAGACGTGTAATCTCAAGAACAGTTCCGCCTCCGCAAGCAACATACAGACGTCCGCCTTCTACAAATAAGCTACCTGGTGCTTTAGTAGTTTGTTTATCTGTTAAAGCAACTCCCCACATCTTCACACGATTCCCGTTTAAAATCGTAAATGAAGTTGGCCAAGGACGTAAGCCACGCACGAAGCAATCTACTTCAGTCGCTGTTTTATTCCAGTCAATTTGCTCTTGCTCTCTTGAAATATTTGGAGAGAACGATACAAGCGCTTCGTCTTGCTCTACTTCAGTAATCGTTCCAGCAAATAACGCTGGTAATGTTTTGATTAGTAAATCCGCTCCAATGATGCTTAATTTTTCAAACATACTAGCCACATCGTCTTCGCCAGTAATTGGAATAGCGCGTTGTGAAATAATCGCACCCGCATCCATCTTCGCAACCATTCGCATAATCGTTACGCCAGTTTCTTTGTCCCCGTTCATAATTGCATAATGGATTGGTGCTCCACCACGATATTTTGGTAAGAGTGACGCGTGAACGTTCACCGCACCAAAACGTGGGAAGTTTAAAAACTTCGTTGGTAAGAATTGACCATAAGCTGCCGTTACAATTAAATCTGCATCTAGTTGCATCAACTCTTCCAATTCCTGCGACCCACTTAATTTTTCTGGTTGATAAACAGGAATATCATGCTCCAATGCCACCACCTTTACAGGAGTTGGTGTAATAATTTTCTTACGTCCAACTGCACGGTCTGGTTGTGTGACAACGGCAATGACTTCAACTGTTTCATCTTCAATTAATCGTTTCAAAACACCTGTTGAAAACTCAGGCGTTCCCATAAAAATAACTTTCTTCATTTTTCACCTCTATAAGAAATGTTGTGGTTCCATATCAATCGTCATGAGTAATTTCTTCGAACCGACTTCTTGTGTTTCCATCACCAATTGTTCTAAGAACTCTTGCAATTGCGGTTCGTTTTTGTACTTCACAATAATTTGGAAATAATAACGATTATTCATGCGCGCAATCGATTTAGCAGTCGGCCCTAACACCACTGCATTCGGCGACACATTCGCCTTCAATGCCTTATGCACTTCGATGGCTTTCTTCAACGCCACTCCTTCTTCTTCACTCGAGAACGTAATCATCGTTGTAAAGAAGTACGGTGGATAGTTGGCCATATGTCGCATCCGCATTTCCGTTTCAAAGAATCGCTCATACTGATGTCCTTGTGCTAATTGAATCGCGTAATGCGTTGGGTTATAAGTTTGGATAAATACTTCACCAGGTTTATTCCCACGCCCTGCACGTCCTGATACTTGAGTCAATAGTTGGAATGTTTTTTCCGAACTTCTAAAATCAGGAATATTCAGCGCCGTATCCGCATTAATAACACCCACGAGCGTTACGTTTGGATAATCTAGACCTTTCGCAATCATCTGAGTTCCAATTAAAATATCGGCTTCTTGATTTTCGAACTGTTTCAGAATCGCTTCATGTTGCCCTTTTCGTCTTGTCGTATCCACGTCCATTCGCACAATGCGAGCGTCTGGGAATACTTCCTGCAATTCTTCTTGTACCTTCTGCGTCCCTGTTCCAAAATAACGAATTTGTCGACTATGACATTTCGGACAGAAATTAGGAATATGTTCTTCGTGACCACAATAGTGGCATTTCATACTTCTTGTATCCATATGAAGCGTTAATGAAATATCGCAATTCGGACATTCCAATACCGTTCCACAATCACGACAAAGTACAAAAGAAGAATATCCGCGTCGGTTTAAAAGCAACACACTTTGCTCTCCTCGTTCTAATCGTTTTTCGACCGCATCTAGTAATGTCTTAGAAAACGATCCTTTTTGATGAACGAATTCCGTTCTCATATCAATCAAATGAACTTCAGGCAACAGCTGCGCCTGTGCACGTTTCGTTAATCGTAGCAGTGTATACACTCCCTTTTGCGCACGAGCACGGGACTCAAGACTTGGAGTCGCACTTCCTAACACTACTGGACAATGATGATATTCCCCACGCCAAATCGCTACATCGCGAGCATGGTATCTTGGGGATTCATCTTGTTTATACGTTGCTTCGTGTTCTTCATCTAAAATAATAATTCCGATATTTTCTAATGGAGCAAAGACCGAAGAACGAGCACCGACCACAATGTCTGCTTCTTTATTCTTAATTTTACGCCATTCATCGTATTTTTCACCGACACTTAGCCCACTATGAAGCACCGCTACTCGGTCTCCAAAGCGCGACTTAAATCGGTCGACCATTTGAGGAGTCAATGCAATTTCTGGAACGAGCATCATCGCGCTCTTTCCTTTTTCAATCACTTCCCCAATCCATTGTAAGTACACTTCTGTTTTCCCAGAACCAGTTACACCTTCTAACAAGTACACTTTTGACGTGTCTGTATCGATGGATTCGGCTTTCACTCGGTCAAACGCAACTTGTTGTTCAGGATTTAACTGGAATGGAGCACTCTTTTTAAAGACTCTTCCTTTGTAAGGATCACGGTTCACTTCTTTTTGAACAATCGTAATCCAATTGCGTTCGACTGCGAATTTTAAATCGGCCGTTGTAAAATCAGTATCCTCTAAGAAACGTCTTTTTTCGATTTCCATCACTTCCATTGAAGCGAGCGTCTTTAAGAGTGCTACTTTCTTCTTGGCACGAGCAGAGATTGTTGGAATAAACTCCTCATATTCTTGCATCACATAATTCAATCGAATCCAGTCTTCTGTTTTCACCTTCGCGCGGTCTTTAACAACCGTCTCGATGACTACAGCGCCTTCTTTCTTTAACTTCATTAATCGTTTTAAATGTTCTTGCGGCAAGTCATCCGTGTATTGCAATGCGTTTCCGTAATGGAAAATTTCTCGAAACACATCTTCATGGTCTTTCGGATTCACTAAGACGAATCGCTTTTCATAATCCGATTTCAACATTGCTGGAAGCATCGTTTGATAACATTGAATAAGGAAAGCATGAACCTTCTTCGATAAATATGCTCCAAGCTCTATCATCTCTGGTGATAAGACGGGATCTAAATCCATTAAATGCAAAATATCTTTTACTTCTCCGTCAAAATCTACTTCGTCACTAAGCGCTAGTACGAATCCAGAAATACTACGACCACCAAACGGAACTGCAACACGCATCCCTACTTCAATACTCTCTTGTAAATTTTCTGGGACATGATAATCAAATGGTCGATTCACTTGAATGACTGGAACGTCAACGATTACTTTTGCATACATCTTCTCACCTCCAAAATAGTTTTACTACTCATTATACCATAATGCACTTTAATTTGTTGTCGCTTGCTCTACACTACAAAACTACGAAAACAAAAAAGCCAAGGGAGTTTCCCTTGACTATAAATGTGATTATACGTGTTCAGGTTTGCTGTCTTCACGAATTGTTAAGTCGCCAGCAACAACTTCTTCCAACGCACGACCTACGTTTTTATGTGATTCGTAGTGTTCTAACATTGGTGGTTCATGGTGGTGTAACTCATGTGCACGTTTACTTGATAAAATAACTAATGAATATTTTGAATCGATTTTTTTCAACAATTTATCGATTGATGGATATAACATCATAATGGTCTTCCCTCTTTCTACTCTTCTTCTAAAATTTCTTCTAATTCATCTTCGAACTCTTCAATGCTTTCCAAGTTTCTTTGGATGCGTAAATGTTCTGTTTGAATAATTGCTTCGATTTGTCGAACCGCATTTTCTACTTTGTCATTCACAACAGAGTAATCATAATACTTCATCAAACCAAGTTCTTCTCTTGCAACCTTCATACGGTTTTTAATTACTTCGTCTGAATCTGTTCCACGGTTTACGATGCGAGATTCTAGTTCATGTAAATCAGGTGGTGTTAAGAAAATAAACACCCCATCCGGCATAGCTTCACGTACTTGAAGCGCACCTTGAACTTCAATTTCTAAGAATACATCTTTTCCTTTATCTAATGTTTCTTGCACATAATCTAAAGGCGTTCCATAGTAATTCCCTACGTACTCTGCGTATTCTAATAATTTTTTATTCGCAATCATCTCTTCAAATTCTTCTCTTGATTTGAAGAAATAATCTTTTCCATCCACTTCACCTGGTCTTGGCTTACGGGTCGTTGCGGATACTGAGTACACGAATTCTTGATTGTCTTTTGCAAAAATTGCTGCGCGTACTGTTCCTTTGCCGACACCTGAAGGCCCAGATAAAACGATTAATAAACCTTTTCTTGCCATAATCGTTTGAAAACTCCAATCTCTTTACATCTTTCTACTATAGTATCACAAACACTATAATTGCACCAACCAAAAATAATAGAAAATCAATAAAAAATCAATCTCCATAAGTTTTCTTTTGATTTTTCATCATTTCAGTAAACTAATCCGCACGATTTAAGACAAAAACAAAAAGGCTGGATATTCCAGCCCTACCTTTATGCAATTCGGATGTTTTTCCATCGACCGCTTCTAAATCGAAGGAGGATAATCATATCCCTGATAAATTGGTCGATAAAGACCGCATACCACGCACCAGCAAGTCCCCATCCGAAGAAGTTTACAAATACATATCCTAAACTTAGTCGAATCACACATGATCCAATAAAAATAGCAATCAATGGCCACACTGTATCTCCCGCCCCACGTAAGGCTCCAGAAGTAATCAATTGATGACTTTGGAACGGCTGAACAAACGCAACAATCGATAAAGCAATCACTGTATTTTGAATAATTTCTACATTATCCGTATACATTCCTGCTAGTAGTGTCGCTCCAAAATAAATCGAAGCAGACATCATAATCGCTAAAATTAAGCCGATGCGCTGGCACATCTTGGTATAGCGCTCTGCCAACTTCTCATTTTTAGCCCCAAGCGATTGCCCCATCAGTGAGGAAGCTGTAATCCCGAATGCTTGAGCTGGAGAATACGATAACGAAAGTACATTTAGGGCAATTTGGTGAGCCGCATAAACGTTATTTCCTAAACCAGACACAATCTTCAAGAACATGATGACTCCAAAACGAAGTGCCATTTGCTCTAATGCTGTCGGGATGCCGATACGTACCAGGTCACGCATCACATTGACATTAAACTCAAACTTCTCTTTAAAATCGAGTTTCAATACACTCTTTCCTGACAAGATATAACGGATATTTAATCCCATCGCAATTAAATTTGATAATGCGGTAGAAATCGCAGCACCAGTAACGCCTAATGCTGGGAAGCCAAACATCCCGTAAATTAAAATCGCATTTCCTAAAACATTACAGCTATTCGCAATAATATTATTTTTCATAGGAATTTTGGTTTCGCCGATTCCTCGGAGTGCTGCGGTTACAGTGAACGATAATGATTGGAAGATAAACCCAATCGTAACAATCCTGAAGTAATTTAATCCGACATTAATAACGGTCTCATCTGCACCCATTAGAAACAAAATTTCTGGCGCAAAGATTAACATTAAAATTGCTGCAGGAGTGACACAGAATACCATCGCAAGGATCATTACATGCTTCAAGATACTTCCCATACGATTATATTTCTTAGCCCCAAAATACCGGGCGATAATAGCCGTACCACCAACGTTTAACGCTTGAATCAAACTCAATCCTAAAAACATTGGTTGGTTGGTCATCCCAACTGCAGAAACGGCTGCGGCAGTATCTCCTGGCACCTTCCCAACCATCATCATATCGACCATTCCAAAGAGTGCTCCAAGAAGCACTTCTACAAACACTGGCCAAACAATCACAAATATATTTTTTCTCAGTTCTTTATTCGTTAATTGTTGCTCTACTTCCACGCAACCAATCCTCTCATTTAAAATGTAGTTACTATTCTACACCTATTTTTCATTCAAAACAAATAAGCGACAAAAATTTGTCGCTTATTGTTTATCTATCGTTTTCCATCCCATTCGGCATAAAATTGCTCTAAATACGTTTCTAAAAATTCATGCCGCCCTTTTGCTAATTCATTACCATATTTGGTATTCATCAAATCTTTTAACTTCAGTAATTTTTCATAGAAGTGCATGATAGCTGTCGATTCACCGTTTCGATATTCTTCAGGTGTCATATTTTCACGAGGCTTCATGTCCGGAATATGGATTGGTCTTCCTGTACTTCCAGAGTAACACATCACACGGGCAACCCCAATCGCACCAATCGCATCTAATCGGTCAGCGTCTTGCACTACTTTCCCTTCAAGAGAGAGCTCTTGCTTCTCATGATGATTCTTAAACGACATTTTCGTAATAATCGACTCAATGGCTTCAACTTGTTCAGGAGTCACTTCGATAGAAGTTAGAAATTCTTTCAATTCCTTCAACGCAACTACAGGGTCTTTGATAATTTTATCATCGATAACATCATGGAGTAGCGCTGCAGCTTCACAAATAAATAAGTCTGCTCCTTCCGCCTTCGCAATCGTCTTTGTCGTATTGACGACGCGTTCAATATGCGACCAATCGTGCCCTGTTGTATCCGCACTAAGCACTCTTTTTGCATACTGCTCCATCGCCTTTAATTGTTCTTGTTGCTTCATGCTTCCTCTTCCTCTGGATACTTGATTCCCCATTCACGGCGTAATTCTGTCATGATTTTCATCACATCGACCGTATATTCAAGATGCATGTGGTCAACTCCTGTATTAATCGTTGACTCCATATCTGGAACTTCATAAGCTAAGGCATCTAATCCCAATTCGTCTTCAAAAGTTTCAACATGTCCATCTTCTGTATAAGTAATCGTCGCTTTATGCGCGCGTGGGTAATCAACAATCTCAATATACCCTTTGTCGTATGCAATGACACCGCGTTTTGGTTGTTTCGCATGGAGCGTCATCGTCACAGTCGCCATTTCTCCTGCATCATTCGTCAACACAATACCAGCTTGCTCATCCACACCCGTTGGCGCTAATTTCACTTGAGAAACCATCGAACTTGGCGCCTCGCTCATGAAATAACGAATGCAAGACAAAGCATATACGCCAATATCAAGCAATGCTCCACCGGCAAGATTTCGATTGAAGAAACGGTTCGTCATATCATAATCTTTATAGCTACCAAAGTTCATTTGAATCATGCGAAGCTCACCCAAGTTTTCAGCAGCTTTACTTAATTGTTTATAGACCGGCATATGGTAAAGCGTCATTGCCTCAGCCAAAACAACATTATTTTCGTTAGCGAGTTGCAACGCCTCTTCCAATTCTTCACTGTTTAATGTAATGGCCTTTTCGCATAACACATGCTTTCCAGATGCTAAGGCCTTTCTAAGATAGTGAATATGCGTGTTATGCGGAGTTGAAATATAAATAATATCTACTTCTGGATCTGTAAAGACATCGTCAATTTCATCGTACACTTTATCAATACCATATTTTTCTGCAAATTTTACGGCATTGGCATAGGTGCGATTGGCAACTCCATATAGTTTTCCATCCAATGATTCTAACGCTACTGCTAATTCATTGGCAATCACACCTGTTCCGATAGTGACCCAATTCTTTGTTACTTTTTGTTGCATACGCTCTACCTCCAAAATTCGTTACTTCCATGATACCTGCGACGTAACCAAAACACAACCCAAGCGTACAAAAAAAGCTAGACCGAAGCCTAGCTTAATGCGATACGATAAATTGTTTAATGAGTTGAACTAATTGTTTTTGTTGTTCTTCGGCACTCATTGTAGCTGTACCATCGCCATTTTGTTGTCCATATAGTCCAAAGCCACTATGGTTCCCACCCTCAATCGTTGTATAGAGTGTAGATTCTGGCAAACGGGATTTCGCATCTTCATATTTTTCTTGTTTCAAAATTTTGTCATTCGAAGCCGTAATCGATAATACAGGAATTTGAGTGTCGCTAATATCCGTACTCTGATCTGGATAACTTGCCAGTAAAATTAATCCAGAAACTTGACCCATCTCGTTCAGTTTTTTCGCTTCAATGGTAGAAACAACACCGCCTAGTGAGTGCCCTCCGACAAATACTTTGTCTAAGTGCTCTTCTTTTACAATTGTTGCCATCGTCCCATTATCTAATACTGGTAAATTCAACTGAGAGGAAATAATGTATACTTCGATTCCTTCTTTAGCAAGTCCATCTGCAAGTTTTGCATACGCCTGCGGTTCAACTAAAGCCCCCGTATAAAATAAAAGGGTTCCTTTCTTTTCTCCAGTCACCTCAAAATGAGACCAGTTATTCTTCTGTTCAAACGCTGCAACATTCCACGTTTCTTGTGCCTCGGGAGTCGCTCGGTACGTGAACATTTGAATCAAACCGAGTGCTAATAAAATAAACGCAAACAGGACTCCAAAAACTCCGTACATAATTTTTCTTTGTTTTGTCATCTATTATCTCTTCTCTCTAAAAACATTATTACTATAAGGATACTACAACTGTATGTAAAAACACAATACACCTAATACAAGTGATACCGTATACGGTATCACTTAACTTTTAAAATCGAAATCTTCATGAGCAAGTTGTTCGAGTTACATTAAATCAATAAAAACAACCAAAAAAGGTGGATGCAATGCATCCACCTTTTGCTATTCAGATTAGTTTTCTGACTCAGCTTGTTTTCTACGTTTATTGGCTTTTTCACGTTCGCCTTTATTTAGAATTTGTTTTCTTAAACGAATTGTTTCTGGAGTAATTTCGCAGTATTCATCGTCTGATAAGAATTCTAATGACTCTTCAAGAGATAATTTCTTAGGAGTCTTAATAACTGAAGTTTGGTCTTTCGTTGCTGAACGTACGTTAGTTTGTTGTTTTGCTTTCGTAATATTAACTGCTAAGTCGTTTTCACGAGAGTGTTCCCCAACAATCATACCTTCATAAATTTCAGTACCTGGTTCAGTGAAAATCACACCACGGTCTTCAACACCCATAATTCCGTAAGTAGTTGCTTTACCTGTATCTGTTGAAACAAGTGCCCCATTACGACGTCCGCCGATACTTGTTGGAATGTATGGTAAGTATTGATCGAATGTGTGGTTCATGATTCCGTAACCACGTGTCATTGATAAGAATTCAGTTGTATATCCTAATAATCCACGAGCTGGAACTAAGAAGACGATACGAACTTGTCCGTTATCATTGTGTTGCATATCTTGCATTTCACCTTTACGGTTACTTAATGATTCGATGATTGAACCCATGTATTCTTCAGGAGTGTCGATTTGAACGCGTTCAAATGGCTCACATTTCACGCCATCGATTTCTTTGATGATTACTTCTGGACGAGATACTTGTAATTCGTATCCTTCACGACGCATGTTTTCGATTAAGATTGATAAGTGTAATTCCCCACGTCCTGATACGATCCATGCATCTGGTGAATCAGTTGGTTCAACTTTAAGAGATACGTCTGTGTGTAATTCACGCATTAAACGTTCTTCAATCTTACGTGCTGTCACATATTTACCTTCACGACCCGCAAATGGTGAGTTGTTTGTCAAGAATGTCATTTGTAACGTTGGTTCGTCAATGTGTAAAATTGGTAGGCTTTCGTGTGAATCTACTGGAGTTACTGTTTCTCCAACGAAGATATCTTCCATACCAGATACAGCGATTAAGTCCCCTGCTTTTGCTTCGTTGATTTCTAAACGGTTTAATCCGAAGAAACCAAATAATTTTGTAACACGGAAGTTTTTCTTAGTTCCATCTAATTTTAATAGAGATACTTGGTCCCCAACTTTTACAGTTCCACGGAATACACGTCCGATACCGATACGTCCTACATAATCATTATAGTCTAATAATGATACTTGGAATTGTAATGGTTCATCTGAGTTGTCCACTGGAGCTGGAATATGTTCGATAATTGTATCGAATAAGTAATCCATTGTTTTTTCTTGGTCAGCTGGATTGTCTGATAAACTTGAAGTTCCGTTTAATGCTGAAGCATAAACCACTGGGAATTCTAATTGATCATCATCTGCCCCTAATTCGATGAATAATTCTAATACTTCATCGACTACTTCTTCTGGACGAGCAGCGTCACGGTCGATTTTGTTTACTACAACGATTGGTGTTAAATGTTGTTCTAACGCTTTTTTCAATACGAAACGAGTTTGAGGCATTGTACCTTCATACGCATCCACGACAAGAACTACACCGTCTACCATTTTCATGATACGTTCTACTTCTCCACCGAAGTCCGCGTGTCCTGGTGTATCCATGATATTGATACGAGTTCCTTTATATTGAACGGCTGTATTTTTCGCTAAAATTGTAATACCGCGTTCACGTTCGATATCGTTTGAGTCCATGGCACGTTCTGATAATTCTGTACGTGCATCTAATGTATCTGATTGTTTTAATAATTCATCCACTAGTGTTGTTTTACCGTGGTCAACGTGGGCGATAATAGCAATATTGCGAATATCATTTCTTAATTTCATGTATTTCCTCCATTGATTGACAAAATGAAAGTGATGGAATCTGAACGCTAAAAGAGCCCTTCCATCACCTAAACTTCTTCTCTTAACTCAAAAAGTATACTACAAAAACGCTATAAACTCAAAAGATAAAACATAATGGACATCCCTAACTTACATTCGTTAAGTAGAGATGCCCATTTTTATTTTTAGTTATTTTGCTTCAAACCAGTTGTCACCAACATTACTATCTGCGCGTAGTGGAACTTTCAGACTCACGGCATTTTCCATGACTTCTTCTACTAAGCTTTGAAGGCTTTCTAATTCGTCTTGTGGCACTTCGAAAATCAGTTCATCGTGCACTTGCAATAATAGGTTTGCTTTGAATTTACGTTCTCTCATTTCACGGTCCAATTCAATCATCGCCATCTTCAAAATATCAGCGGCACTTCCTTGGATTGGTGAGTTCATCGCTGTACGTTCGGCAAATGAGCGTAAATTAAAGTTACTTGAATGAATATCCGGCAAGTAGCGACGGCGGTGGAATAAAGTTTCCACATAATCTTTCTCACGCGCTTCTTTTACCACAGATTCCATAAAGTCTTTTACCCCTTGGAACTCTTCCAAATAACGGTCGATAAATTCTTTAGCTCTTTTACGAGAAATATTCAAGTTTTGAGATAATCCGTAATCACTAATGCCATACACAATCCCAAAGTTTACAGCTTTAGCTTGGCGACGCATTTCACTCGTTACATCGTCTGGGTTTGTAATTCCAAAGACACGCATTGCCGTATTGGTATGAATGTCGACATTATTTTTGAACGCTTCAATCATATGTTTATCGCCGGCAATATGCGCTAATACACGCAATTCAATTTGCGAATAGTCGCTTGAGAGAATCTTCCAATCGTCATGTTCTGGTAAGAACGCGTAACGAATGCGACGTCCCTCTTTTGTACGGATTGGAATATTTTGTAAGTTTGGATCCACCGAGCTTAGACGACCTGTTTGCGTTAAGTTTTGGACAAAACGCGTATGAATCTTCCCGTCTGCTTGAATATACGCTTGCAATCCTTCTACATACGTTGAATTTAATTTAGCTAATTGACGATATTCTAAAATCAATTCTACGATTGGAGCTTGGTGCGCCAATTTCTCCAAAACATCTACTGCTGTTGAATAACCAGTCTTCGTCTTCTTGATAACTGGTAAGCCCATCTTTTCGAATAAGATGACCCCTAGTTGTTTAGTCGAATTAATATTAAACTCTTCTCCAGCTAGCTCGTAAATTTCTTGTTCGATTTCTTTTAGACGTGCTTCGAATTCCACACCCATCTCAACTAAACGTTCTTTATCGACGCGAATCCCTTGAATTTCCATACGCGCTAAAATGTCGCTCACTGGCAATTCCATTTCCCAATAAAGATGTGTTTGTTCATTTTCTTCGAGGCGTTTCAATAGTTTTTCTGGCGCCACCGCAATCGTATATACTTTGGCTGCTAAATGCTGATTCCATACTTCTTCATCTTCAGGAATTTGGATTTTAACGCCTTTTCCGTAAACGGCTTCGTCACTAGCAAGAATTGTCACATCGACACGGCGAGCCACGTCACTAATTTCTTTCACGATATCATTTGTGTCCACTAAATACGCAAGAAGTGACACATCATATTTGGCACCTGCTAACACAAACCCGAAACGATGTGCGAGTACTTTTGCTGCTTTTGTATCAAATAAATGTTTTTCGATTGATGCATCCGCCAGCCATTTCTTGAAAGCTTCTGAAGCAACGGCCGTATTTAAATCGGTCACGAAGACTTCTTTTTCATTTCCGAAGGCAACGGCAATCACATCTGCCACATGATAATTCGCTTCAAGCGTCTCAAAATGAACACTCGTTGCCCCTTTTAGAATATCTTCTGTAATCTCTGACACACGTTTGACGTTTGGGCGCTGAGCTTTTGGTGCTTCTTCTACTGTCGCAGCACCAGAATTTAATAAGTCAGATTGGAACGAATTGAAGTTCATTTCTTTATAGAATGCCATCAACGCATCTACATCTTGTTCCTTACGAAGGGTATCGTCTAGGGTGATTTCAAGAGGCGACTCCACATTGATGCGCGCTAATTTCTTACTTAAGAAAGCTAACTCTTTGTCGTTAATTAAGTTTTCTTTCAACTTACTCTTCTTCATTTCATCGACATGTTCATAGATTCCTTCGACGCTACCAAATTCTTGAAGAAGTTTCACGGCTGTTTTTTCACCGACTTTTGTAACACCAGGATAGTTATCGGAAGAATCTCCCATTAACCCCTTCATGTCGATAATTTGCTCAGGCGTTAAGCCGTATTTTTCAAAAATCACTTCAGGAGTGTACTCAACTAATTCTGTCACACCTTTTGTCGTAATTTTGACTGTGATATTATTATCCGCAAGCTGAATTAAGTCTTTATCTCCTGAAAGAACTACGACTTCATATCCTGCTGCTTCCCCTTGTTTGGCAAGAGTACCGATAATATCATCGGCTTCGTATTGGTTCAGACGGTAATGAGGAATTCCCCATGCATCTAAAAGCACATTAAAATAAGGCATCTGTTCGATAAATTCACCAGGAGTTTTCGAACGACCTCCTTTATAATCTGCATACATTTCAGTACGGAAAGTTGTCTTCCCTGCGTCCCATGCAACGAGCACATGAGTCGGTTTTTCAGAATCTAAAATGGACTTAAACATACGGTGAAATGAATAGAGTGCATTTGTATGTAAGCCGTTGGAATTTTTAAAACGATTTAAATCTAAAATTGAGAAAAATGCGCGGAATGCTAAGCTACTTCCGTCTACTAATAATAATTTTGGTTTTGCCATAATATGCCTCCTAATTTGTCATTACCAGTGTAACAAATAAACAAACTTGTGAACACTAAAAAGAGCTTTTTGAAGATAACCGTAAATAGAGTTTAAAGGTAAAGCCTGTTATGAACCCTTTAGTTTAAAATATCTACCGTGATAAACAAAAAACAGTAAATCATATGATCTACTGTTTTTTTGTAAGAATATATTTCATCTCAAACTGTTTATAATGATTTTTCTAAAACGACAGCTTTTCCATGTTCGTTCTTTCTTTCAATTCCAGTTTCCATAAAACCGCATTTTTCCCAAAATCTTTTACTTTGAGGATTTCCTTTCATATAAGCAAGCCTTACTTTATTAAATCCTTCTTCTCTAAAGGCTGTTAAAACCTCATTAATAATAAGGCTTCCCTTTCCTTGTCCAGACTCTTTACAATCCATCATAAAAAGGCCGATATAGATAGTTTCTTTTATCGGAAAAGATACAATGAAATCCATAATAGCAACTAATCTATTTTCCTTAAAAAAGCCTATGTAAAATTTATCATCCATGTTTTTACCTTCTGGAAGAGCTTTTAAATCATTTAATACAGATTGTTTACTAGGCTTTGGTGGACAATAGTTAAAATACAATGGATTGCCATTTTCTAAATCCAAAATAAGCGATACATCATTTTCTCCCATCCTTCTAATATTATATATCGTTGATAATTTACTCAAATTCATCTTAAGCCCTCCAAAAATTTGCTTCAATTTTATATTTTATCATTTCTCCTCCAAATCAAATCTATTAAATTAAATAGAAAGTGTACTATTCTACTGAGCGTTTATAAAAACAGAAAAAGCTTGACTTTCTGCCAAGCTTTTATGTTCATTTAGTTTTGTGTTGGAGAAGTATTTGATAAGAGTTTTTCATAAGCAAACTCATATTTTTGAACGTCCCCTGCTCCCATAAACACGATTACAGCGTCTTTATAGTTTAATAATGGAGATACATTATCAAGTGGTAATACTTTCGCGCCACCTTTAACCAGTTTAGCTAAGTCTTCGATAGAAACATCCCCTGCTTCTTCACGAACAGATGCAAAGATATCGCATAAGTATACGTGGTCAGCAAGTGATAACACTGCCGCAAACTCTTCTAAAAGCGCGATTGTACGAGTAAATGTATGTGGTTGGAAGACCGCCACCACTTCTTTTTCTGGATATTTTTGACGTGCCGCATCTAATGTTGCACGAATTTCAGATGGGTGGTGAGCGTAGTCATCGATGATTGTCACGCCGTTAATCACTTTTTCAGAGAAGCGACGTTTTACTCCACCGAAAGTGCTGAATTGCTCAGCTAATTCATTACGATCTAAATCGTTTAAGTAGTAGAATGCGATAATCGCTAATGCATTAAGGATGTTGTGGTCTCCATATGTTGGAATATAGAAATGACCATATAATTCACCTTTAATGTACGCATCGAAGTAGCTTCCGCCTTTTTCTTTACGAATGTTTTTAGCAATCACATCATTGTGTTCACCGACACCATAATAAGTAACAGGTACGATGGCATCTAATGTACGTAATCTTTCGTCATCCCCACAAGCGATGATTCCTTTTTTCACTTGTTTACCAAATGCTTCAAAAGCACTTTGAACGTCGTCGATATCTGTATAGTAGTCTGGATGGTCAAAGTCGATGTTTGTCATGATTGCATAGTCTGGACGGTATGCCATAAAGTGACGTTTATATTCACAAGCTTCTAAAACAAAATACTCTGAATTTTCAATCCCTTTACCAGTTCCATCACCGATAAGATAACTTGTTGGTTCCATTCCACTTAATACGTGAGATAGCAATCCTGTTGTACTTGTTTTTCCGTGCGAACCAGTAATGGCAACACTCTTATATCCTTTTAATAATTCACCTAAGAATTTGTGATAACGAATCACTTCTACACCTTTTTCACGTGCAGAAACTAATTCTTCATGGCTATCTGGAAATGCGTTCCCTGCAATAACAATTTGTCCTTCTTTAATATTGTCAGCGCTGAATGGTAACAATGTAATTCCAGCTTCTTCCAATCCTTTTTGAGTGAAGAAATATTGTTCTAAGTCTGACCCTTGCACTTTATAACCTTCCCCATGTAATACTAAGGCTAATGCGCTCATTCCTGATCCTTTTATTCCCGTAAAGTGATAAATCTTACTTTTATCCATTTTTTCTCCTCGCTTTTCTACTACTGTTTTTTCGGATGAACATATGGCAACTGACGTTCATGTTGCTCCTGTTCCATAATCATCGATAACGATTTTTTCATTGCGCGTCTTTGTTTTCCTGTTAGTGGTTTCTCCGGTGCTTTTCGTCTTTCAACTTTTGTCTCCGGCAACCCTTCTAACAAGGACTCTTGCACGACTTCAACATCTGATTCTTGTTTGCGTTTAAAGGCTGGTACATAGCCCTTTGTTGTGAAAACTTGGCTTTGTACTGGTTTCTCATAAGAGGTGCCATTGTACTCCTTCAAGCGTTTCTCGATTGTATCTTCTTGTTCCTCAACCGATACCAATAAAGCTTCTTCTTTTTCGAATAAAATCAAGTCCGTACTATTTGGCAATAACTCATTTTCTAATTCACGATAAGAAACTTTTGGTGTCTCTTCTTGTTCTAAACCTCTAGTACTTGAAGGTACCGTACTCGGTTTAAAAGGTTTGCGTTGATTCGTATTCAAATAAGAAGTCCAATCCACACGCGGTTTATATTTTTGATGACCTTCCGTCGCTTTTTCCTTAAATGAACGGAATTGCGCGGGTAATTGATGCTCCTCTTTTTCAATTGGTTGTAAGAGTGCTGCATCAGGTCGCTCATCAAAAGGTAAGGATTCTTGTGGAGTCTCATCTTTTCTTGTCACATCAACTCGCGTCATTTCTTCAACGACTTGATCTTCAAAAGTTTGACCTTGCTTCAAGTAATTTGGAAAAGTAGACTTTTCACGTCTCGCTTGAAGCGATGCGAATGAATCGTTTTTCTCGTTAAATGGTTCATTCATGACTCCGTATCCTCCTTTATTGTAAGTTTAATGATTTAAATGGCGTTCCAACAGGAGTCGCATCATCTAATACTAAGATTCCTTTTTTCGCTGGTGCGTTTTCTAATCCTAATTCACGTGCTGAACAAAGCATTCCGTGACTAGCCACTCCGCGTAATTCTCCAGCCCAAATGATAGCGCCACTTGGCATTACTGTACCAGGTTTAGCAACAACCACTTTTTGTCCTGCTTTCACGTTTGGTGCTCCGCAGACGATTTGTAACACTTCAGAGTCGCTTACTCGTGTCATTGTCACATGTAAGTGGTCAGAATCTTCATGATCTACGCAACTTTCAACGTATCCAACTACAAGCGCATCTTCCGGTGTTAAATCTAAAGTTGAAACATCAAATCCAGCTTTTTCAATCAATCCTTTGACAACTTCTTGTTGCTTGGGAGTTAAGACTTGTTGTCCATCTTCTTCAAATGAAATCACTTCAGAAATCTTTTCAATATTATAGCCTAGAACTTCTTTCGACTCACGAACAAAGACTTGAGTCACATTTCCTTTTTTCTCAAAGTCGACGTCGTAGCGGTTTGCAGTTCCACTTGTTAATAATAACGTATCACCGATACCCTTTTTGTTATAAAAACTTAACCACATAAATTGTACCTCTTTACTCTTAATTTGTTCTTCCGTCTAAAATAGTGTTCACTGTGCTACGGTCTAACGCACGGATTGTTTGGATAACCATTTCACGTGCTGCTTCGTAGTCTTTAATAGAGAACATTGTTTGGTGTGTATGAATATAACGAGCACATACCCCAATCACTGCACTAGGAACTCCTTGATTCATTAAGTGTGCTTTACCAGCATCTGTTCCACCTTGAGAAACAAAGTATTGGAACGGAATGTTATGAGTTAACGCAGTGTCTTCTAGGAATTCTTTCATACGAGGAAGAGTCACCATACCTGGGTCTAAAATACGTAATAAGAATCCTTGGTCTAAGTGTCCAAATGTTTCTTTTGAACCACTAATATCATCTGCTGCTGAGCAGTCTACCGCAAAGAATAAATCAGGATTGAACTTCGTCACACTTGGACCCGTACCACGTAATCCAACTTCTTCTTGCACGTTTGCTCCAGCGATTAATGTATTTGGTAAAGTTTCATCTTTAACAGCTTTTAACGCTTCAAGAACGACTGTACATCCGTAACGGTTATCCCAACATTTAGAAATCATGCGTTTCTTATTGGCCGTCCAAATAGTTTCTACATCCGGAACGATTGTATCACCAGGACGGCAACCATATTCAAGCGCTTCTTCACGTGAAGTAAACCCAGCATCAAATAAAATGTCGGTTACTTTCACAGCAGCTTGTTGACCACCAGCTGCACGTAATAAGTGTGGTGGGATTGAAGATGAAATAATTGGATAGTCTCCATTACGAGTTAATAAAGTAAAACGTTGTGCTGAAACCACATATGGGTTCCATCCACCTAAAGGACTTACTTTGAACATTCCGTTTGGAGTGATGTTTGTTACCATGAAACCAACTTCGTCCATGTGCGCTGCAATCATAATGCGTGGTGCATCTTCTTCTTTGCTATCACGAACCCCAAAAATACCGCCAAGACCATCTTGTTCCACACGGTCTACTAAAGGTGTTAATTCGCTTCTCATAAATTCACGAATACGGCCTTCGTGTCCACTTGTCCCTTTCATTTCTGTTAACGTTTTGATTAATTGTTCTGTTTGAGCTTCCATTGTATCCTCTTCTTTCCTACTTCTATAAAACATCTTATAAACGCGCCAAAAGCTGGAGGTCCTCCAGCTTTCTTTGATTATCCAATTTTGTATAAATCAATAACGGCTCCTGTTTTTGCATCTGCATAAAATTCGTATTGTACAAGTTCATCATCTTCTTTGCGAGTAACTCCGCCATAATAAACTTCCCCATAAAATTCTGGGCTATCTACGAATACAGGTTCCATCTCAATCCAAGAGCCTTCGATCGTACCTACTACTTGAAATAATTTACGTACATTTTGAACAATAACATCTCCATTGACATTTCTGCGTTCAAACCATTTTGAAGTGACCCATGCTCCAATAACAGCACCCGCTGCTAGAAGAAAACTTGCACCTTTGAAACTATTTTTTGATTCCATATGAATCAGGCTCCTTTATTTGTTATTCAGGTTGTTTAAAAGCTTTTCTATCCTGTGGGAAAATCACTTCCACACGATAAATTGGATGACCTTTTGCTGAGAATTTCTCTTCGTATTCTGTCATCACATTTCCTGGAAATTCCACTTGATGTAAATCTAACCAAACTTGTTTTAACACAAGTCCAAATTGTGAGAATGACGCAAGGCTGTATTCAAACAATCCGCGGTTATCTGTCTTGAAGTGTAATTCTCCAAATGGTTGTAATACTTTTTCATATCCGACTAAGAAACTTTCATGAGTCAAGCGACGTTTCGCATGACGTTTCTTTGGCCATGGATCTGAGAAGTTCAAGTAAATTTGGTCTACTTCACCATCTTCGAAGTAGTCTGTTACTTGTCCACCGTTCACATGTAATAATTGTAAGTTTGGAACATCTGCTGCAAGAGCTTTTTCAAGCGCGACTACAAGGACGCTTTCTTGAATTTCAATTCCAATATAGTTAATGTTTGGGTTTTGACGAGCCATGCCGCTCACGAATTGACCTTTCCCAGAACCAATCTCGATATGGATTGGATTGTTATTGCCAAAACGTTCATGCCATCTTCCTTTCCATTGCGCTGGATCTTGGATGACCATTTCTGGGTGAGCTGCTAGTGCATCTTTTGCCCAAGGTTTATTTCTTAATCTCAAAGTCTAACTCCTGTCTATTCTTCTGTTGGCTTTCCAATACGATTATTATAAATCGACTTCACCAAAAGAATTTTCTCATTCATTTCAAGGTAACGTCCCTCGAAGTGCGTTTTCTTAATGTAATTCAAGCAATTCATGAGAGCATACCATTCAATTCGTTGATAAATATTTGTAGACAGTTGTAAGCCATACATATCAAGCCATTCACCCCATTGATGAACAGGAATGTATTGCGTCAATATCATTGTCAAATCAGAAACCGGATCGGCAAGGCGAACCATTTCCCAGTCGACAAGGTAGAGCTTCTCGTCTTCTGATAACATAAAGTTACGACGGTCTAAGTCTCCGTGACATACCGTTTTCCCAACTTCACTCACAAGCGGAATTGTTTCAATTAAGTAATTCAATACTTCATTTAAGAAACGGTGGGTTTGTAATCCTGACTGTAAATTATTTAAATATTCATCGATGAATTTTTGAGTGCTATACTCTTCACCTTGAATTTGTTGCAACATTTGTAAAAGATTTGGGGATTGATGAATTTGTTTTAACAGCTCAATGACTTCGACGGACCCCATTTCTTCCTTAGTGAGGGATCTTCCAGACAACCATTCTTGAGCTGTAATGACATCACCATTACCCGCACGTTTGGTCCATATTAACTTAGGAGTGATACCTTCACCCGATAGCACCGCTAAAAACGGTGAAGCATTTCTCTTTAGAAATACACGTTCATGGTCTTTTACACCCATGTACGCTTGACCGGTGTCCCCACCAATTGGATGGAGATCCCATCCTGAGTCCATGTTATATTCCATCTATTCCATCCCTAACGACAAATTCTGTTTCCTTTAATAAATCTATTCTTTTATTTTATGGTTTTATACCATTTGAGTCAAGTTTGTGCGCTACTTTTAGCCTACAAACTTAAATTTTTCTTCTCTTCTTAAGGAATCGATAACGTAAATAAAATTGTGTAAAGAATACTCCAAAAATCGGATAGAAAATAATCCCTACTAAACCAATCATTTCACGCATCCCTATCACTGAAGAAATGCCCAATACAATACCGGACGCGACCATCGTCATCATGAGGACTGATAAATTATCCTGTAGACGCGTCTTACTATCTACAAGAGAGGCAAAATGACTATTTTGCGTGTTGGCACTTTGGATAACCCCAACAAGTTGGAATCCTAATAGCATTACAAGTAACGCATTGACGATAAAGTTCCAATAATACTCTTGAGAAAACAATGCAACTACAAAGCTGACAACTGCCAGTTGAAATAATAAACTCATATATTGACTAGTACGGATGACCGTACGACTCACTAAATAGCGATGTCCACTTGGATTCTTTCCAACCAGTACCTTCAATACGCCATCTAAATATGAACGGCGATGCGCTTGAGGTTTATGCACCATTGGCACATCCACAAACAATGCATATAAACGATAAATTCGTTGTTGTCTTTCTAATTCCGATTCAATCATAGAATCGAATCGATATACAAAAGCCGCTTTCCCATAATAGTACTCGATAAAAACACTCATAAGAATTGGGATCACTAATAAAACAAATGACCAAACTTCAGAAATCCATAAAAACATTCCGAAGAAGTTCGCTACTGCAATCACGTAAATACCAAGTTTTTCCATCCATGTAAAATGGAGCACTCCGCGATAAGAATATTTCGTACAACGGAATAATAAATCTTTAAAGAGCACTTGTAAGAGGAATAGCTTTGCGAACATACTCATATTCGTTCCAAAGGCTTGAGCTACGATTGGAAAGACAATTCCAGAAGATGACAGCATCACAAGAAGCGGAAGCGCCCAACTACGACGAATGGCTTTTTGCAAATATGCCTTAAAGTCTTGCCCCACTACCGATAAAAAGATTCCATCGGCTGGTTCGAGCAACGTTGCTACTCCGCCAAAGAATGGAACACTCGCTAGTAGAACTGCAAGTAACCCTAGTAAAGGCCATTCCAATACACGAATCGTTTGAATCCAACTCGAGTATTGCACCATGATAAAGCCAAATAAGAAAAACAAGACAATCAAGAAATGGTCGTTCAGCATATAGCGAATATACTTCATGCTTTTCTTTTGATATTTTCTTACGCGGGCCTCAAAAATTGTTGCACTATTCATGGGCATCGTCCCCTGTCGTTAATGCAAAGTAAATTTCCTCTAGAGAAGTTTCTTCAATATTCGAAGTTGCGCGTAAGCCTTCGATATCGCCTTGTGCAATCACTTTTCCTTCGTGTAACACGATGAAACGATCGCAATACTTCTCAGCCGTATCTAATACGTGAGTCGACATTAAAATCGCTGCACCCTTTTCCTTCTTCTCTTTCAAGACTTGCAGTAAGGTACGAATTCCTAGTGGGTCGAGTCCTAAAAATGGTTCATCGACCACATAGACGGGCACGTCTAGCATTAATGCGCAGACGATAAGCACTTTTTGCTTCATCCCTTTTGAAAAATATGCTGGGAACCAATCCAATTGCTTCGTTAAACGGAATGCTTCCACGAGTTCCATTGCATGAGCCATTGTCTCTTCGTTCATTTGATTATATGAACGAGCCACAAATTCAATATGTTCTCTAAATGTCAATTCTTCGTAAAGAACTGGGCTTTCTGGAATGACCGCAATCGATTGACGGTAGCCACGTTGGTTTTCGAGGATGCTAAGTTTCTCTACTTCCACTCTTCCGCTAAAAGGGGTAAGTTGCCCAATAATCGCTTTAATCGTCGTACTCTTCCCGGCACCATTGAGCCCGATTAGGCCGCAAATCTCGCCCGGATTTACATCAAAAGTGATGTCCGTAATGACAGGAACTTTTGTATATCCTGCAGTTACATTGTTTAATTGTAGTGACATATAGATTCTCCTATCTAACTATTCTCCTCATTATACCATAAAGCAAAAAAAGTGTGAAAGGACGCAGGATTAGGCGCCCTTTCACACTCCTATTCATTTATATTATTTTGCAATATTTCTCTTTATTCGTTCTTCATCAATTCGTCCTAATACTTTATCTGAAAATTCGACTAAGTTTTCATCTACAAATATTGACCGACCTCTTCCCACCCCTAAACGAGAAAAGAACTTAGTCATTGGAATCGCCAAGTATAAATACATAACGATTTGAGGAATTAAAAATGTTAAGGCCAAAATAATCACTGATGTTAAATAAGAACGCATATGAAACTTTCTGAATAAAGTAAGCATTTCATCTCTTCTCTCATAATCAGCATCCGTCAATGATTGTTTCAATACAAAATAGTTTTCGATATCGAACAATACAGAAATGATTGCAATCAAAATTCCGTATGCTAGCACAGAAATCATTCGATTTTCAAAACTAAATAAGAATTTTGTAAATAAAGGGATGAGACAGATTCCCAAATGTGCTAATAAATCAATCGACAAAATCGAGAAAGAAATTCGTTTTGAACGACCAAAGAACTGAGAACGTTCAAACCAAAAGTTCGCAATCACGACAAAACTTTGCGCAAATAAAAAGATTTCCTTTGCAAACTCCCACATCCCCGCCATCGATGTTGGCGTATTGATTTCTAATACTAAAACGGTAATCGCAATGGCAATAATCGCATCGCTTAACGCATCTAATTTTCCCTTCATAAAGACTCCTCGCTTTCATTCTGATATTTTAGGATATGTTCTTCTAAAAAGCAACGACAACAACTGCTACGAGTCTTTCATTTTAGGGCATTTTTTGATACCATAGAGGTACGAACTCAAGGAGGAAACACCATGACAGATTGCATTTTTGACAAAATTATTAATAAAGAAATTCCAGCACATATCGTGTATGAAGATGACGTAGTACTTGCGTTCCTTGACATTTCGCAAGTAACACCAGGGCACACGCTTGTCGTTCCTAAAAAACACGTGGCTAATATCTTCGAATACGATGAAGACTTAGCGAGCGCAGTGTTTGCACGTATTCCAAAAATCGCACGTGCCGTTCAAGCTTCAAACCCAGACATTAAAGGTTTAAACATTTTAAGTAATAACGGAGAGTTGGCTTACCAAAGCGTCTTCCATTCTCACATCCACTTAATCCCACGCTATACAAATGAAGATGGCTTTGGATTAAAATGGCACCCGACTAACCCAAGTTCAGAAGTATTAGCAGAAATCGCGCAATCAATTCGCGAACAAATGGAGGCATAATCAATGAGTAAATTTCTAAAAGGTTTTATTTTCGGTAGTGTGATCGGTGGAGCCGTTGCCCTACTAAACAACCCAAGAAGCGGTAAAGAAAATCGTGAAATCTTAGCAAAACAAATTCAAGAAGTGACACAGGATGTTACCGTGATTAACACTGGTAAAGCCACTCTTGAAAGAGGCATTAAAGAACTCCAAGAAGTGATTGTTCCACAAACAATGGAAGTTGTGAATTCTATCCAAGAAGAAGTCACAAGATTCCAACTGGAAAACAAACCACGCTTCAGACGGATTCAAGACAAAATTCAAACATTGCAAACACACCTTAAAGAAATGAAATAGAGGGTTTGCCCTATGATTAAATTATTTGCATCGGATATGGACGGTACTCTCCTCACGAACCACGTAGAGGTACATAAAAACAACATTCAAGCGATTCGAAAACTCCAAAAACAAGGGAAGCACTTCATCGTTTGTACTGGACGCGATTATCTTCAAGCTAATTTAGCGCTCGAACAAGCAGAATTACATCTCCCTGTTATTGCGATGAACGGTGCTCAGATTTTTGATAAAAATCATGACATTATCTGGGAAGTAACAATCCCGCACGAAACAGTCTATGCCCTGCTAGACTACTTCGATTCGATCGACTTGGACTGGCAGCTCGTGACTTCTGAAGGAAACTTTAGAAAGAACTATGCTCTCTTTATCAACAAAGTCATTGAACGAAAAAAGGCCGAAAAAAATAATCTTTCGCCTGAACAATTGAAAGAAGAAATTAGACAGCTCAAAATCCTTCTAGAAGCAACCGATGTAACGACTGCTGAAGAAGTGCTATCGATTCCGGATATTAAGGTGTTCAAAATTATCGTCTCTCATGACGACGGGCCTACTTATTTCAAACCTGTTCGTGAACATATCGATCAAGTGCATCCAAACCTTGTGGTCACTTCCGCATTTTATACGGATTTGGAAATCAACCACAAAGACGCTCAAAAAGGCATTGCGGTTGCTCACTATGCCGAAACACTTGGCTTATCGATGAAGCAAACTTTCGCTATCGGCGATAACTTCAATGACGTTTCGATGATTCGTGACGCAGGAATTGGCGTTGCGATGGGAAATGCTCCAGAGGAAGTTAAAGATGTGGCCGATTTTGTGACAGACACCAATGTTAATGGTGGTGTGGCAAAAGCCATCTGGCGTGTCCTCGAACAAGAACAATAAGCATCACTCTCTTCTCTTTCATGAGAGAAGGGAGTTTTTTATGCTCCTACCTTCATGTCAGAAAATGTGACATGAGATGAGACTAGAATTTTGCATTTTAAGAAAATCTTCCATATAATAGAAAAACCTTATACGTAAGGTAGATTTGGAGGAATATGTATGAACATAAAAAAATTGAGCTTGGGAGCTGTTCTAGTCACTCTATTGATGACTCTTCTATCCCTCGTTTCTCCGACAAGTTCTGTTAAAGCAGAAACTAAAAAATATGTAATCGCAACAGATATTACATTTGCTCCATTTGAATACCAAGATACAAATGGTGAATATGTCGGAATTGATATTGAATTAATGAAGAGTATCGCAGAGGCTGAAGGCTTCGAAGTAGAATTCAAACCACTCGGCTTCAATGCTGCCGTCCAAGCATTAGAATCTGGTCAAGTAGACGCTGTGATGGCCGGTATGGGAATCACAGATGAACGTAAACAAAAATTCGACTTCACAAATAGTTACTATGACAGCGGAATCGGGATGGGCGTTTCTAAAAACTCTGACATCACAAGTCTTTCTGATTTAAGCGGTAAAAAAGTGGCCGTTAAATTAGGAACACAAGGTGCAACTTACGCTGAATCAATCAAGAGTAAATATGGCTTTACAATCACTACTTTTGAAGATTCATCTAGTATGTACCAAGATGTAATGGTAGGAAACAGTGATGCGTTATTCGAAGACTATCCAGTACTTGCCTACTCAATCACATCAAACAACTTACCTTTAAAAATGACAGACCATAACGAAAACAAAACAGAATATGGTGTTGCTGTAAATAAAGGTGAGAACGCAGAATTAATCACTGCTTTCAATAACGGTTTGAAAAAACTAAAAGAAAGTGGTAAGTATGATGAAATCATCGACAAATACACAACAAACGCTAGCGAAAACACAGAAGCAACAAGCATTCTAGGGTTAATCAAAACAAACTGGAAAACTCTTGCGACTGGTTTATGGAACACA
Organism: uncultured Carnobacterium sp.; assembly: GCA_937976325.1. Lineage (GTDB taxonomy): Bacteria > Bacillota > Bacilli > Lactobacillales > Aerococcaceae > Granulicatella. Next base: position 10,821 of record CALJSD010000223.1, on the reverse strand, counting down.
ATCGTATTAACAGTTGTTGCTTTAATCTTCGCAAGTTTAATCGGTATTATCTTCGGTTTAATGAAAACTAGCCAAAACAATATCGTACAAGCAATCGCAGGATTTTACATTGACATTATCCGTGGTGTTCCACTAATCGTATTAACGTTCTTCATTTACTTTGGAATCCCGCAAGCATTCAACATTACAATGCAACCGTTCGTAGCGGGTGTCATCACCCTCAGCTTGAACGCATCGGCTTACATCGCTGAAATTATCCGTGGGGGTATCCAAGCGGTAGACAAAGGACAATATGAAGCCTGCATGAGTTTAGGTCTTCCATATCCTAAGAGCATGCAAAAAGTTATCTTACCGCAAGCGATTCGAATTATGGTTCCTTCATTCATTAACCAATTCGTGATTACATTGAAAGATACATCTATCCTTTCAATCATCGGTATTGCCGAATTAACGCAAACAGGTAAAGTCATCATCGCTCGTAACTTACAATCAAGTCAAATGTGGTTAATCGTGGGCGTGATGTACTTAATCGTGATCGTTCTATTAACGAAACTTTCAGCTCACTTAGAAAGGAATTTAAAATAATGGCTATTATCGAAGTTCAAAAAATTCAAAAGAAATATGGCGACTTAGAAGTATTAAAATCCATCGACCTTTCTATTGAGGAAGGCGAAGTAGTTTGTATTATCGGGCCTTCAGGTTCTGGTAAATCCACTTTCTTACGTTGCTTAAACCGTCTTGAAAAAATCAACAGTGGTCATATCATCATTGATGGCTATGATTTAACAGACAAGAAAACAAACTTAAATAAAGTTCGTGAGGAAATCGGAATGGTGTTCCAACACTTCAACCTCTTCCCTCACCTAAGCGTTCTAGAAAATATCATTCTTGCACCGGTAGAATTAGGTCGTGAGACAAAAGAAGCTGCAACTGAACATGCGATGGAACTCCTTGGCATGGTTGGTCTTGCAGATAAAGCGGATGTCTCTCCTAAATCTCTTTCAGGTGGTCAAAAGCAACGTGTGGCTATTGCCCGCGCGCTTGCAATGAAACCAAAGATGTTATTATTCGATGAACCAACTTCAGCACTCGACCCTGAGATGGTTGGGGATGTATTAGAAGTAATGCAAAACCTAGCTAAAGAAGGAATGACGATGGTCGTGGTAACACACGAGATGGGATTTGCGCGTGAGGTTAGCGATCGCGTTATCTTCATGGATGGTGGTTATATCATCGAAGAAGGAACTCCTGAAGAAGTGTTTGGTAACCCACAAAACGAACGTACTCAAAACTTCTTAAACAAAGTCTTACATTAAAATCAACACTGCTCCTGGTACCAATTGGTGCCGGGAGTTTTTTTGTGACAAAAATATGTGCTAGAAGAAATAATACTTAATTGGTGCTCTTCAAAAGGAAAAAGATAGACTTGCGTCTTTTTGTTTTTTATTGAAAGAGTCATAGTGGGGCAACGGCGCAAGCCTTGGTCTTGCACCTTTGAAGCTTCAAAGCTGGAGTAAGGAATCAATTCCTAACTCCAGCTAATTCACATTCAATGCTATCCCCCACTATTCTTTCAATAAACAAAAAGACTCGTCTATCTTCTTAGCTTTTTGATGGAGCATTGTTTCTTCTATCTCGTATTTATGTTGCTAAAACTCCTGTACATTTGTGTGGTGCAGGTATTTTAATCAGATTTGTAAAGGTTTTGGTGTATAGTGGTTCAAACACTTCAAGGTTCTTCGACAAGAAAACCACCTCCACTCCGAGGAAAACAAAAACTCAAAATTATCATATATGATAATTTTGAGTTTCTACATTCTACTTCACTTCAGATTTCGATAATGGCACTATGGCTAGTGTTTTCCCTAAGCATCCTAGAATCTTTAATAAGGTATCTAGTTGCGGAGTACTCTTCCCCGTTTCGATTCGAGCAATCACGGGTTGCTTCACCCCACTTAATTCTTCTAATTGTTTTTGGCTAATTCCTAATTCTTTTCTAGCACGAATTAATTCACTAATAATAGCAACTCTTAAATCAGTAGCGGCGATTTCTTCTGGGGTAAATAAATCGTTTTTCACATCTTTCCAGTTACTTCCAATTGCTGTTTTACTCATCTTCTCACTCCTACTCTCTTAAAATTATCGTACTATTATTATAACTTAAAAGTTATCGTTTTTAAATACTTTTAAGTTATTAAGTTTTAAAAATAAAAAAATCATTATAATGTATACATTATAATGATTACTTAAAAAGACCGAGCGGATGCTCGGTCTTTACTAGTGACATTCAGTTTGGACACCATCAATCATGTCTTGGATGGTGCGTTTGTTATAGAAATTAATTTGTTGTTGGATTTGTTCTTCTTGCAATTTGCCCATAACGCTTCCCATTCGGGTGCTGACAAGGCAGGTTGGGTCGGCAGCTTCTTTAAAGGCTTTTTCCAAGCGTTCATCCTCAGATACTAGTAAGAAGATTTCTCCAAGGCGAACTTCTTTTGGACTACCTTGCCACTGGTAACCACCTTGTTTTCCCGCAGTGGTTGACACCCATCCTTTCTTCACCGCTTGGCTCATCAATTTTCGAACAATCGCAGGGTTGCTACAAGCGTTAAACGCGAGGTCTTTACTTGAATAACGATTGTCGTGATGAATTGCCAGGTACGTTAGGCAGTGAATCATTACGATAAAGTCATTTCCCATAATAATCCCTACTTAATTAAGCCGAATACGTCGTTTAAAGCTTCTGCCATTGTTGGGTGAGTGAAGATTTGATCGCGAAGAACTGTGTAAGGTAAGTTCGCGTTCATTGCAGTTGCGATAATGTTAATCACTTCATGTGCTTCTTCAGCGAATAATGTTGCACCAACGATTTGGTTTGTTGAAGCGTCCACTAATACTTTGTAGAATCCAACTTGGTTTCCTAAGATTTTAGCTTTTGGAATCGCCATTGCAGGAAGTTTCGCAACTTTGACTTCAATACCAGCTTCTTTGGCTTGTTTTTCATTTAAACCAACGCTTGCTAAAGGTGGGTTAATGAATGTTGCTGTTGGGAATTTCGCACGTTGTTTTGTTGAGTATGTTGTGTCCCCTGCTAAGAAACGTTTCACGATACGGAAATCATCTAATGATACGAATGTGAATTGTGGTCCGCCGTTTACATCGCCCATTGCGAAGATATGAGGCACGTTTGTTTGTAAGAATTCGTTGACTTTGATTGCGCCACGTTCTGTTAATTCTACGCCAGCTTTGTCTAAATCAAGACCTTGTACGTTTGCACGACGACCTGTCGCAACTAAGACTGCATCTGCTGTAAAGGCAACTGGTGCACCTTCTCCTGTAGTAGCTTCTACCACTGCTTTACCGCCTTCTTGATGAACTGCTTTTAATTGAACGCCTAAGTTGAAAGTAACGCCTAAAGCTTCTAATTGTTCTTTCACAGCTTGTGCTACATCTTCGTCTTCACGAGGAAGGAATGCTTCAGTTACATCGATAACCGTTACTTTTGTACCGAATTGTGCGTAAGTGGCAGCGAACTCTAATCCGATAAATCCACTACCGATAATGACAAGACTTTCTGGATATTCTTCTAAGTTCATGATTGTTTCGCTTGTGTGAATTGCTCCACCGATTGTTAAACCTTCTACTGGTGGTACGAATGGAGTTGCTCCAGTATTAATAAAAATACGATCTGCTTTGAAGAGTTTTTCTCCTTTTGCAGTATCCACAGCTACTGTATGATCATCCACAAAACGTGCAGTACCGTCGATAATTTGTGTTTTTTCAACTGAATCTACTTTGTTGTAGTTTGCTGTGTTTAAAGCAGCAATCAATGCTTTCTTTTCTTGAACGCTCTTTGTATAGTAGCTGCTAGCATCTTCGTTTGAATATTGTTTACGAAGTGCTTTTGTCGCTAATTTTTTAGAAGGAATACAGCCGACATTAATACATGTTCCACCGTACATTTCTTTTGATTTTTCGATTAAAATCGTATCTTCTCCAATACTTCCTAAGTATCCTGCTAATGTTTTTCCGGCTTTACCGAAACCAATAATGATATTTTTTACTGTTGTTGTCATAAAATCACCTTTCTAACTGTAATATTTTTAATTACAATTAGAGTATATCTCACGAATTCAGAATCACAAAATTATCTGCTCACGAAAAAAGACACCTACTTTTGTAGATGTCTTCTTGTCCTATTTATAAATACTCTTTTAAACGATTGACTAATTGAAGCAAATCACTCTCTTTTGGTTGATATTCTTCGGATGACATTTCTTCCCAAGGAACCCACCAGACGGGTCCTCTTCCATTATGGCCATATCCTTTCATATCCCCTGCTTTTCTTGGAAATAGATGCCAATGTACATGTGCATCACCATTTCCTAACAATTCGATATTCATCTTCTCAGCTTGAAACGCTTTTGCCACAGCTTCTTGAACAATACTCATTTCTTCTAGAAATTTTATTTTTATTTCATACTCCATTTGATGCAATTCTGTTACGTGTTCCTTGGCTAGGAACAATGTGTATCCTTTAAAATACTGTCCATCCCCTATCACCACATAACCCGTTTCAAGTTCTTTTACAAAATGCGGATTTTTTCCTTGTTTAATTAATTCAATCCGCTCACAAATCAAACACATCTACTTAACTCCTACTACAATCTATCTGCTTTAATGATGGAATAATATGCCATATCACAGATACCTTGATTATTTTTGCCATATTGTCGCAGTGTACCTTCATAAGTCATACCAGCTTTTTGCATCACTTTTCCGCTAGCTTGATTATTCACATCGTGACGGGCAGCCACTCTATTACAACCCGCTTCATCTAAGAGATAGCGACTCACTGCAATAAGCGCTTCTGTCATAATTCCTTTTCCCCAGCATTTGCGACTAAGGGCATAACCAATCTCCACAGCGTCCAACTTTTCTTCCAAATGTACAACATCGATACTACCAACAACCTCATTGTTAAATACGATTGCCCACTTGAATTGAAGCGGATTTTGGTAGCCATCTACCCAACGTTTAAGGCTTTTCTTCGTTGTCTCGACAGATTCATGCGGAGGCCACGTTAAGTAATGCGTCACCTCTTCATCACTCGACCAGTTTTTAAACATCGCTGGTGCATCTTCTACTTGAAAAGGTCTGAGCAGTAATCGTTTTGTCTGGATTGGTTTCGTTCCTATTGGATTCATCGTTTTCCTCCTCAATCAATGGCTAAAACAGAGTCCAAAAGGATTCATTTACCGTATTGATTTATTGTTGAATGGTTGGTTTATAAAACGAGCGGTTATCTAAACCAAATACGCGCTCTGAGAATGCACCAGGTTCTGTCTTATCAAGTGCATTCGACATCATTGTAATCGTCGCATCTAATAAGTCGATATGGTGCAATACTTCCGCTTCTAATAATTGCGGACGGACTGGTGAACCATATTCGAGCTTACCGTGGTGAGCAAGCACAACATGTTTCAATAAAAGCACATCTTCTTGATTTTCATCGATATCGAGTTCTTCACAGGCTTTTGTAATCTCTTCGTCCATGATTACAATGTGCCCTAGTAAGTTCCCTTTCAATGTGTATTCAGTGCCGATTGCGCCAGTTAATTCCATCGTTTTACCAATATCATGTAAAATCACACCCGAATATAATAACGAACGGTTGATTTGTGTGTATTGCGTTGCGATGGCTTTAGCAAGGCGTAGCATCGAAACAGTATGGAAACTTAAACCACCTACAAACGCATGGTGGTGACGTTTCGCTGCAGGGAACTCGAAGAAGGCTTCTTGGTATTTTTTCAAAATATTATGGACGATACGACGCAAATATGGATTTGTGATATCGAACATAATTTGGTTCACTTCTTCTTCCATTTCTTCCTTCGTCATTGGAGCGTGTTCTACGAAATAACTCGCAGATGTTGGCTCACCTTTTGAAGCGTCAGTTAGTCGAAGGCTGACAATTTTCACTTGTGGCGAATTATTGTACATTTCACGTTTTCCGTTTACAACTACTACTTTCCCTGGTACGTATTTTGCAATATCGTCTGAAGTCGCAGACCAATATTTTCCGTCCATTTGACCTGATTGATCCTGGAATGTGAAGGCGATAAACGGATTACCATTTTTTGCCATACGTACATCTGCAGATTTAATCAATAGGCAGATTTCGAAACTCTCGTCCACATTGTATTCATATAATTTTTTTGTCATGATTTACCTTCTTTCTCTTTCCCCTAACTTCAGTACATTCTCTTTAGGTAACTGAAGCGGAACTTCTGTTGTAAAGTAAAAAACTTGTGTTACGCGTGATAGCTCTTCCATTAATTCTAACATAATCGATAGGCGTTCTCTATCAAAATTGACGAATCCATCATCGATTAGCACTGGAATTTTCATCTTCTTCGCTAATTGGAAAATAAAAGCAAAACGAATCGCGACATACAGTTGGTCTAAGGCCCCTTTTGAAAGATAGAAAGCTTCCATCCATTGGCCATTTGCCTGCTGCACCTTCGCCTGCGTATCCGTTAAGAGAATCTTCGTATATTGTCCCATCGTGAGTCGGCTAAAGATACGACTCGCCTCGTCTAAAATCAACGGCACTCTCGTTGGAACTTTTTCTTCAAGTTGCTTCAAAATCCATTTGGCTGCATACACTTGTGCCGCCCAATCCTTAATAGACTCTTGTACTTCAAATCGTTCAAAGTCTGCTTCCAGTTGAAGGGCTTCTGCATTGTCATCTTCTTCCAGCAGTTCTGCCTTCGTTTTTGTACTTGCCAATTGGTCACGGACTTCTTTGCGTTTACTTTCTAGCTGCGCCTTCGTGAAGGACTCATCTTGAATTTCCTCTTCAAGCGTTTGTCGTTGCAAGCTTTCTTTTTCTTCATCCGTATAGATGGCTACTTGCTTTTCGATATACGCTCTCTTTTGCGCTAAGGCTACACGATTGTCCAGTGTTGGTAACTGCGTTCTAAACTCTTCTACAGTTGTGATTCCTAGTGGTGAAATGGCTTCTTGTAATTCTTCACGCACCTCTGTTGTATCTTGTTCCAATTGCGCTAAATGGCGTTCTTTCTTTAAGATACTTTCTTGAAGTTGTTCTAATTTTGCCACTCGTTTTTGAGAAGTCATCCATGTCTCACGGATAATGCGTAGCTGTTGTTCCACCGTAGCAGGAGGGGTGATTTGTTCTTTGTCCCAGAAGTCTTTGCTCTCTTCTTTAAAAGCTTCTAGTCTTTGTTCTAGTTGAACGAACTGCGCCTTCTTTTGTAAGAAATCATTGACGCTTCGTCCTTCATTTCTTCGCACAAAACGTCTTGTTTCGTCTAGAGTTACTTCAATTCCTTTCCCTGAAAGGAGCTGTTGAACACGTTCGTCTACTGCGCTATTTTTTGGAGATTGTAACTTTCCTGTTTTTTGTAAGAAGATTCCCCCGCCAATTCCTAAAACTGCAGCAATCCCAACACCTAGCACTACTTGGTTTGTTAAAAATCCAACTACGATAATGGCAATGATTCCGACTAGCCCAATAAGGACTCCTGTTTGAAATTGACCTGCATGTTCTTTTTCGCCTTGAAGAGTATCGAATTCGGCTAATTCCGCCTCTGTAAATGGTTTTGCATCCTCACTTTGAACACCAATATTCCCCGGATGCGTCTTCAACTCCCGTTCCAATTCAAAGGCACGCTCTTCTACCGCTGCTGCACCTTGAGCTTTCGCGTAAAGTGCTTCAAGCGTCGAATCCTCTGCCAGTTCTCCAAGTGCTTCTGCTTCCGCTTTTGCCTGTTCTAACTCGATTTTTGTACGTTCGAGTTCTTTTTCAAAGGAACGTAAAGTATTACTCGCTTCCACAGCCTTACTATGGTCGTACTCTTTTGGGAACTCATGTAGTCCTTCCATAGCGCGGGATTCTTCTAAGGCATCAAAATGAGCGAGCTTTTTCTCTAAGACATCTAGTCTAGATTCTGTCTCTTGCAATTTGGTAGATAATTCTGCTTCTTCTACTTGAAGCTCTTTAATAAAACTGAGGTAACTTTCATAAAGTACGTTCTCGCCTTTAGTTTGCGCCAATTGATTCGTTAAGCCTTCGAGTCGATCCATTCGCTCGTTGAGTTCCAGTTTTTTAGCTTGCGGACGAAACAACTTATCCGCCTCAGCAAGTAACTTCTGACTCTCCTCGTAGGCACCCTTATGTCCCATGACACTCAAGCTATACAAGAAGCGATGGATTTCCTCTTCGCTACCAAACGCATTATTTTGCAATTCCTCTTCATTGAATCCAAAGAGTGAATGGTACTCATTCATCGTCAATTCATGAAGAACTCGGTCCAACATCGCTTCTGGCAACTCTTGTCCGGTTTCTGCACTCTTTAGAACGATTTTCCTCTGCGAACCCACAGCGCTACGCTCGATGATTAGAGGTCCAAGCCCTTCATCTTCGATCCACATCCGTCCACCACGCGTATTCGTATGGAGCGGCTGATATGGATAAACGCCATTTTTCTTTTGTTTAAAATCAAATAGCATTTGCTCGATAAAACGTCGAAGCGTCGTCTTCCCAGATTCGTTCAGGCCTTGCACGACTTGCAAATTCGGATGGAAAGTAAAGGTCTCATGTTCCCATTTCCCAAAATGATCGATTTCGATTTTTGAAATATACATTAGCCTTCCTCCCTTCCCGAAAAGCGAGCTTCTAGTAGGCGCATCGCACGTTCATGAATCTCTTGCTGAACATCTTCCTTTTGAAGGAATTCGCTCATTAACTGATTCGAGAATCCGCTTTTTGCAATTTCCATTTCAGAAAAGAGTGATGCATCTACATCTCCTTCAAGCGAAATACCAGAAGCGCCACGAAGCGATTTTGTGACTTGTTCGCGAATACTCATCACTGTTACAAGGCTATGGTTTTCTTCTAAGAGTCCATTCACCACTTCTGTGAGTTGTTTTAAATCTTCTCTTGAATATAGTGATTCCTGCGTTTGTAAATGCAACGTCACAAGACTACGTTTAGCAGGACTCGGCAACGTCTCTACGATGAGATACGGTAAAGTTTCTAAACGAGCGGTTTCGCTGATAGCTAGTTCTACTTCCGTCCAATCCATCGTACTCGTTTCAACAAAGTGAACCTTTGGAGCATTCCCTGGCAAAATCTCTACTAGCAAAGCTCCCTTTGGCCCACTCTCTTTACGGTCCGCTCCTTGCGTCGTACCACTATACCACGCACATGGCTGGCTAGACACTTCTTGGCAAGTATGAATATGTCCAAGCGCCCAATAGTCATAGCCTTTTTCTCTTAGTTCAGGAATCGAAAATGGCGCATAACGACCTTGTGCAGTCGTCAGTTCTCCATGCAATACTCCAATATGAATATCGCAGTTGGCACTCTTAACCGGATACTCTTTAACTTTCCGCGTAGCTACAACAGGAACCTCATAACTAAACCCGCTAAAAGCCACACGTTCCCCGTTTTTCGTCTCTACTTCAATCGTTTCAACGGCACTACCAAAAGTATAAATATGCTCCCCAGAAACGTATGAAGTGCCCGCATCATGATTCCCAAGCGCTACAACGACAGGAATTCCAAATGGCGCCAGTCGATTCAACTGACTCTGCAAGAACAATTTTTCTTTGACGAAGGTGCGTGAACTATCCAGTAAGTCCCCAGCCAACACAAGCGCATCGACTTCTTCTTCAATCGCCACATCAATGACTCTTTCAAAAGCATCAAACGCCGCCTGCTTTAGCTCTCTTGCGATATCTTTATGGTTCTTCCCGACACCTGCATACGTTATCCCTAGATGGACGTCGGCTGCGTGGATGAATTTCACCATACGTTGCTCCTTTCTTTTCTTCAAAAAAAGCATATTTTCCTGAACCGTCTGTTGTGCGTTCAAAGAAAATATGCTTTGGATCGATTCTTAATAAAACCGTTTAAAATTGATTATTTTGCGCTATAAAGCTCTTGTAATGGATTTGTGATGATACGGTTGATGTCTTGCATAATCGTATTCAAACGTTGCTCAGCTTCCATTAACGCTTTAATATGCTCATTTTCAGACACTTTTTGTCCTAATTCTTGTGCTTTTTGAATATCTTCTTCAGTGATTTCTTGTCCTGAGAATTGTTTTTGTTGTAACTCGATATTCACTGTACGGAATTCATCGAATAACGCTTTTGCTGTTTCGTCAGCATAAATCGCTTCGAAGCTTTCCTTTACTGTTTTGAATTCTTGTAATTCGCGTAAGTCGCGTTCTAATTGATTGGCTGTATCATAAATATTACTCATGTTTCTTCCTCCTTAAAATACTCTTTTATTATACCATATTTTACATGGCTAAACTATTAATACGTACGTACGTTCGCATTATCGATTTCTGAATTTATCCCAGAGGTTTTTACCCCATTCTTGGATTTGATTCCAAACTTGTTCGCCCGCTTTTTGAGCGTCTTTGATAAATTGATCGACACCGTTATTCGAATTGTTATTTTGGTTATTTTGTTTCGTCTTCACGGCTTCCACATTAAATGGTGTATTCGCGGTAAATTGAAGCAATCCTTCCATCTCTAGTTTAAAGAGTGGCCCTACCCCTTCTCGGCTAGACGCTGATAGAGAGTAGTTTCCAGATTGGTCATATCCCATCCAAGTTGCGACAACAACGTCTGGAGTATATCCGATCATCCATTGGTCACGAGAACCATTGTCATTATTGATAGCTTCGGTTGTCCCTGTCTTACCTGCAATCGTCTTACCAGCTGGTGAAAATGGTGCGCCAAGTCCTTCTGACCCATACACCGTTAACAGCATACTTG
>CALJSD010000222.1 GCA_937976325.1 uncultured Carnobacterium sp. | reverse complement strand
TTGATGGTCGTATGAAGGTGCGTGATATTATCGCAGAAGGGATTGATATTCACGGGCTTGCAAAAACGGCAGAAGAGCGTGATGCGATGGTGGATGAACTGCTTGAAACAGTTGGATTGAATAAAGAACATGCCAACCGTTATCCGCATGAATTCTCAGGCGGCCAACGTCAACGGATTGGGATTGCTCGTGCGTTAGCCGTGAATCCAAAATTCATTGTCTGTGATGAGGCCATTTCAGCCTTAGACGTATCGATTCAGGCGCAAATTGTGAACTTACTCAAGAGATTACAAAAAGAAATCGGCCTTACGTATTTATTTATCGCCCATGACTTATCCATGGTGAAATACATCAGCGACCGTATCGCAGTAATGTATCGTGGCCGTATCGTGGAGTTAGGAACTGCAGAATGCGTGTATAATAATCCACAACACCCGTATACGAAGAGCCTGCTTTCAGCGATTCCTCTTCCAGACCCGCGCGAAGAAAAGAATCGCAAACGTCTGGTATATAAAGGAGAAGAGTTTAGCGAAGAAGCCACGTTACAAGAGGTGGAACCAGGGCATTATGTCCTTCGTTAATTAATAAGAAAACGCTAAGAAAATCGTACTTTTCATTGAAGGTATGGACATTTTCGAAAGAATTCTGTAAAATAACAGTACTATCCACTTCGAGGATAGCCCGCACAGTGTAGCGGAGGGACGGGATCTGCCCGAAATGGTGCAGTACCTAATATAGACCTTAATGAGAAGGGAGAGAAAGTTATGTCAAATCAAGAAGTTTTTGATAAAGTAGCTCAATTGATTGCGAACCGTTTTAGCGTAGATGCTTCAACAGTAACGGAAGGCATGACATTCCAACAAGACTTAGGTGCAGATTCACTAGATGTTGTGGAATTAGTTATGGAATTAGAAGACGAATTTGGTGTTCAAATTTCTGACGAAGATGCAGAAAACATTTCAACAATTGGAGACGCAGTGAATTACATTGCAAGTCATCAATAAGAAAATGGAGAAACCGGAAGTATAGACTTCCGGTTTTTTTGTGCTTCTGCTAGAAACGTTGATAAGATGCGAATGTTGAGAAAAAAGAAAAAAGAAATGTCCTTTATTCATGGACAAATAGGGATAAATGTTCTAGGAATGCGATAATGACGCGTTTTCAGCGATTAAGAATAAATGAGAGTTCGATAAAAAAATGGTGAGAAATAGAAATAAAGGTTGCAGTAATGAAGGAATGGGAGTATTATTTAAGTTATTCTAATATCAATCCAATTTGGAGGGAAACACATGAACAAAAAAGCAATTGCTGGTTTATTAGGTGCTGCTTCATTAGTAACTTTAGCTGCATGTAATAACAACAAAGCTAGCGGAGATTCTTCATCAAACGCTAAAACTGAAGAACATAAATTCGCTTCTGATGTAACAAATGAAGGGACTGCTATCAAGGGTGGAACAGTTAACTACGCTATCGTATCTGCTTCACCATTCAAAGGGTTAATTAACCCATTATTATATGTGGACTCAGGTGACGGTACTTTAGTTGACTTAGCGTTCGCACAATTATTTGAATTCGATGCAAACCAACGTATTAAAAAAGATGGCGGTATGATGGAGTTCAATTTAGATAAAGAAAATAAAACTGTAACATTGAAACTTCGTTCTAAAGACTACAAATGGTCTGACGGACAACCTTTAACAATCGACGACTACATTTTCACTTATGAATTCTTAGGCCGTAAAGATTACGAAGGAGTTCGTTACGATGAAAATGCTGAAAATATCGTTGGTATGAAAGACTTCCACGAAGGTAAAGCAGATAAAATTTCTGGTTTAGAAAAAGTGGATGACCAAACTGTTAAAATTCACTTAGAAGAAGTTTATCCATCATTAGAAATGGGTGGTGGCGCAATCTTCGGACAAATGATACCAAAACACGTCTTCAAAGATATGTCTTATGCAGATGCTGTTAAATCAGATAAAAGCCGTACAGATGTTGTAGGTAACGGACCATTCATCGTTGAAAAAGTAGTTCCTGGTGAATCTGTAACATTCAAGAAAAACCCTTACTACTTCAAAGGCGAACCTAAAGTGGATGGCTTAAAAGCTGACGTTGTATCACCAGACTCAATCGTTCAAGAAATGAAAGCTGGTAAATATGACATGGCTTCAATGCCTGCAGACCAATACGATACTTATAAAGATTTATCTAACATTACTTTATTAGGTACAATCACAAACAGCATTTCTTATGTTGGTTTCAACATGGGTCACTTTGATAAAGCAACAGGTGAACACGTATTTGAACCAGGTAAGAAAATGAGCGATCCAGCTTTACGTAAAGCAATTGCTTATGCATTAGATAACGAACAAGTAGCAAACGAAACTTACCAAGGGTTACGTATTTCTGCAAACACATTATTATCTCCATTCTTTGGTGAAATCTATGCAGATAAATCAGAAATCCCAGGATTCACATACAACCCAGAAGAATCTAAGAAAATCTTAGCTGATGCTGGATACAAAGATACTGATGGCGATGGATATGTTGAAGATAAAGACGGTAAACAATTAACAATCACATTATTAGTAGCTGCTGGTAGCCAAACAGACGATGCTGTTGTTCAACAATACATCGAATGGTGGAAAAATGTAGGTCTACGTGTTGAATTATTAAACGGCCGTGCGTTAGAATTTAACTCATATGCTGAAAAATTAACGAAATACGCTGATGACTTCGATATGTGGTTAGGTGGATTCACAATCGGTTACAACCCTGACCCAGATGGATTATACGGACCAAAAGCTCGTTTCAACTTCGGTCACTATGTAAACGATGAACACACTAAATTAATTAGTGAAATTGCTTCATCAGAATCATTTGATCCAGCTAAACGTGTTGAATTATTCAAACAATGGCAAAAATTCGTATTCGAAAACCCATTCGAAATTCCACGTTTCAACTCTTACTCATTAACAGCAGTAAACAAACGTATCAAACATATGGATATTGCTCAAGGTCAAGATACTGGATGGGAAGAAGTAGAATTATTATCTGAAACAGGTGTATCTGCTAAATAATTGAATTGAATTCAATCATAAGGTCTCGCATTTGCGAGGCCTTTTTTGTTGGGAGAAAAAGGGAAAAAACACGATAAAATCGCTCGTTGTAGATAGTTTAAAGAAGGTACTTAAAATGAACTTAAAATTTTTCGAGATTTTACTTGCAAAAAATTAAAATTATGTTAGAATTAACATCAAGAATTAATTTGTCAGACAATTCAACATATAAAGGAAGTTGAATCGGGAGTCTGAGAGCGGAGGAAAAATGAAAAAGAAGAGTTTAGTATTCTTATCAGCTGCGGCAGCTTTAACATTAGCAGCATGTGGTACAGCAAATAAAAGTAACACTTCATCAGAAGCATCAAAAGCTTCTTCAAAATCAAAATTTAACGCAGAAGTGACACATGATGGAACACCAATCCAAGGCGGAACTTTAAAATACGCACTTGTAGCGGCTTCACCATTCAGTGGTATCTTCATCGATGAATTAGCATCAAACTCAACAGACTCAACAATTGCGAGCCAAGTGGACCAATCAATGTTCGAATACGATGAAAACCGTAAATTAACAAACACTGGTTTAGCTTCTATCGAATTAGATGTTGAAGGAAAAACAGCAACAATTACTTTAAACGCGAAAGACTACAAATGGTCAGACGGACAACCATTTACAATCGATGACTATATCTTCGCTATCGAAGCTATCGGTAACAAAGATTACACAGGTTCTCGTTACAACGACCGTTATACAAACATCGTAGGGATGAAAGATTTCCACGAAGGAAAAACTGATTCAATCTCTGGTGTTGAAAAAGTGGATGACTACACAGTGAAACTTCACTTTGAAAAAATGTTACCATCAATGCAATTAGCAGGTGGTGCAATTCCAGCGTACACAATGCCAAAACACATCTTTAAAGATATTCCTGTAAAAGAATGGGAACAAAGCGAATACGTTCGTGGCAACAAAGTCGTAGGTCTTGGTGCCTTCACAATTGAATCAGTAGTTGCAGGGGAATCTGTAACATTGAAAGCGAACGATTACTTCTATAAAGGTCGTCCAAAATTAGATAAAGTAGTAATGCAAATTGTGTCACCAGATGCAATTGTTTCAGAAATGAAAGCTGGTAACTACGATATCGCGACAATGCCAAGTGCTCAATACGAAGCATTCAAAGATTTAACAAACGTAACTTACGTAAGTTCATTCGCGCCACAATATGAATATATTGCGTTCCACTTAGGTAAATACGACAAATCTCAAGGTAAAAACGTAACAGATCCAAATGCGAAAATGGCTGATGTGAACTTACGTCAAGCGATGGGTTACGCATTGGATATCGATGCTGCCGGAGAAAGCTTATATAACGGATTAAACTATGGTACAAACTCATTAATCTTACCATTCTTCAAAGACGTTTATAACAAAGACCAAGAAGGCTTCTCTTACAACCCAGAAAAAGCAAAACAATTATTAGATGAAGCTGGATATAAAGATGTAGACGGCGACGGACTTCGTGAAAACAAAGATGGTTCTAAATTACAAATCAACTTTGCTGCACGTACTCGTGACGCTGCCAACGAATCATTAGTTCAACAATACTTATTATGGTGGAAAGAAATTGGATTAGACGTACAACTTTATACAGGTCGTACAATCGAATCTAATAACTTCTACGAAAAAATCCAAACAGATGATCCAGAAATCGATGTATTCGCAGCTGGATGGGGTGTTGGTTATGATCCAAACCCATCGAACTTATTCGGTGAAACTGCTAAGTTCAACTTCTCTCGTTATGTGAATGATAAAGGAACTGAAATCATGAAGAAAATCTCTTCAACAGAAGCATTTGATGAAGCTAAGAACGTAGAATTCTACAAAGAATGGCAAGCATATGCTAAAGATCAAGCGTTCTTAATCCCAACATTAGTAGGGGACAGCGTAACAGCGGTTAACAAACGTGTGAAATACTATGACACTTCAATTGCAACTAAAGATTCAAAAGCACAATTATACCAATTAGAAGTAACTTCTGATACAGCAGCTAGATAATGCAATTAAACAAGTCTAGGAATTTTCCTAGGCTTGTTTTCATTATGAAAACAATTTGCAAAAATGAGAAAAAGCTGATGAAAATTAAAAAAAGATTAGAAAAACTATTGCAATTATTAAAAAGTTGCTGTATGATATACCCAACATAAATTTATGGATAACCTCAATCGAACGAAATAAAAGAATGGAGAATGAATATGATGAAAAAGAAAAATATGGTGATTCTATTCTCTGCGACAGCTGCTTTAACGTTAGCTGCATGTGGTAATAACCAATCATCTTCAAGTAGTAGCAATAGTGGAACGACGAAATACGCTTCTGAAGTCACTCATGATGGAACTCCAATTAAGGGTGGAACATTAAAATACGCTATCGTATCATCTTCACCTTTCTCAGGAATTTTTGCAGATGAGTTATCGCAAGACACAACTGACTCAAGTATCGGTGGTCTTATTGACGAAAGCATGTTTGAATATGATGAAAACCGTAAGTTAACAAATACAGGTCTTGCAAGTATTGAATTTGACGTTGAAAATAAAACAGCAACAGTTACATTGAACTCAAAAGACTATAAATGGTCTGACGGCCAACCTGTAACAATCGACGACTACATCTTCGCGTACCAAGCTATCGGTAATAAAGACTATACTGGTGCTCGTTACGATGATGATTATAAAAATGTAGTTGGTATGGAAGAGTACCACGATGGAAAAGCAGATAGCGTTTCTGGTCTTGAAAAAGTGGATGATTACACTGTGAAAATTCACTTCAAGGAAATGAGCCCTTCAATGCAACTAGCAGGTGGTTCTGTATGTGCATACATCATGCCAAAACACATCTTCAAAGATATTCCTGAAGCTGAATGGGAGAAAAGTGATTATGTTCGTGGAACAAAATTCGTTGGTTTAGGACAATTCAAGATTGAATCAATCGTAAACGGTGAATCTGTAACATTAGTTCCAAACGAACACTACTACAAAGGTGTAGCGAAAGTTGATAAAGTCATCATGGAAGTCGTATCTCCAGATAACATCGTTTCAGAAATGAAAGCTGGTAACTACGATATTGCTACAATGCCAAACTCACAATACGAAGCATACAAAGATTTAACAAATGTAACATTATTAAGCGCACAAGCCTCAGCATACGAATATATCGGTTTCCACTTAGGAAAATATGATAAAGAAACTGGTAAAAACGTGACTGATCCAAATGCGAAAATGGCGGATGTAAAACTTCGTCAAGCAATGGCATACGCATTAGACATCGATGCTGCTGGACAAAACTTGTACAATGGAT
This sequence comes from uncultured Carnobacterium sp., assembly GCA_937976325.1. Lineage (GTDB taxonomy): Bacteria > Bacillota > Bacilli > Lactobacillales > Aerococcaceae > Granulicatella. The sequence goes on along the minus strand of CALJSD010000222.1, from coordinate 6,726 downwards.
TACAACATTCTTCAAACTCAATCATCATTCCATTCTTCAAAGACTTATATAATAAAGACCAAGAAGGATTCACTTATAACCCAGAAAAAGCAAAACAATTGCTTGATGAAGCAGGCTATAAAGACGTTGATGGTGACGGAATTCGTGAAAACAAAGATGGTTCTAAATTAACAATTAACTTCGCTGCACGTACTCGTGACGAAGCAAATGAATCACTTGTTCAACAATACTTGAACTGGTGGAAAGAAATTGGATTGAATGTTCAATTATATACTGGACGTACAATTGAATTGAACTCATTCTATGATAAAGTTCAAGCAGACGACCCAGAAATCGATGTATTCGCAGCTGGTTGGTCAACAGGTTACGATCCAAACCCATCGGGATTATTTGGTGAAACAGCACAATTCAACTTCGAACGTTATGTAGATGCTGAAGGGACTGCCATCATGGATAAAATTAGTTCAACAGATGCTTTTGACGAAACGAACAATGTAGAGTACTACAAAGAGTGGCAAAAATATGTTCACGATAAAGCATTCATCTTCCCAACATTAGTCGGAGAAGAACTCACAGCAGTAAACAAACGTGTGAAATACTATGATGTAAACTTAGGCAGCAAGAAATCTGCTTTATATCAAGTAGAATTAACTAGTGATACTGGTGCTAAAGCTAAATAGAATGTTCAAAGGAGGCGAGCTTAGGTTCGTCTCCTTTTTTATTCAAAATCCATAAAATAGATGAAAACGTATTAATGACGGGATTTTAGTGAAATTTGAATTTAAAATTAAAATAACATGAGAAAAGTTAATTTTTTGCTCATAAATAATGGTAATCACGTAAGATTCATGGTAAACTAAAAATACGCTGTATCTGCACTCGAATTGTCATACAATTTGCAATCAGAGAGCATGCAACGTATAATAGAAACGTTGTTTATTATTTTTTTTATTGAAATAGTTAACCAAAGAAAATAAGGAGGAATCGGATTTGACAATTGATAAGCCACTATTAGAAATCAATAACTTACACGTTGGTTTCCGTATCAAAGATGATTTTTATGATGCAGTAGATAATGTGTCATTAACATTAGAAAAAAATGAAATTCTGGCCATCGTTGGGGAATCAGGATGTGGAAAATCTACATTAGCGACAACCATCATGGGCTTGCACAACAAAAATAATACAAAGATTACAGGGGACATCATTTATAACGATGTGAACTTAGTAAACTTAAACGAAGCGTTATATAACAAAATTCGCGGAAATGATATCGGTATGATCTTCCAAGATCCATTGGCTTCATTAAACCCATTAATGACAATTGGTGCTCAAATCGACGAAGCTCTTTATTATCATACAGATTTAAATGAAAAAGAACGTACTGAACGCGTACTTGAATTGTTAGGACAAGTAGGGATTCCAAACCCACAACGTACTTACAAACAATACCCACATGAATTATCAGGTGGGATGCGTCAACGTGTGGTTATCGCGATTGCTTTATCATGTAAACCACCAATCATCATTGCCGATGAACCAACAACTGCCTTAGACGTAACAATCCAAGCGCAAATCTTAGACTTATTAAATGATATCCAAAAAGAAACTGAATCAGGTATCATCTTAATCACTCACGACCTTGGGGTAGTAGCAGAAACTGCTGACCGTGTAGCCGTGATGTACGCTGGACAATTTGTGGAAGTAGCACCTGTTGAAGAGCTATTCACAAATCCAAAACATCCATATACACGTTCATTACTACAATCAATCCCACAAGCGGGAGCAGAAGGCGAAGAGTTACACGTAATCCAAGGAACAGTGCCACCATTACCAAAATTACCACGTAAAGGTTGCCGTTTCGCACCACGTATTCCATGGATTCCTGCGGACGCTCACGAAGAGGATCCAACACTTCATGAAGTTGGACCAAACCACTTCGTCCGTTGTACATGTTATAAACATTTCCATTTTGAAGGGGAGGAAGCATAATGAGCGGTTTTGTAACCATTGAAGATTTAAAAGTTCACTATCCGATTCGTAGTGGCTTCTTTAACCGAGTAACGGATCATGTTTATGCGGTAGACGGAGTATCACTTGAAATCGAAGAAGGTAAAACTTATGGTCTTGTTGGAGAATCAGGTTCTGGTAAATCAACAATTGGTAAATCAATTATTGGGCTAGAACACGTAACAAGCGGTAAAGTGATTTACGAAGGACAAGACGTAACAAACAAAGCACGTCGTCGTACTTCAGACTACAACCGTAACGTACAAATGATCTTCCAAGATTCACTATCAAGTTTTAACCCTAAAAAACGTATCTTAGATATCGTGGCTGAGCCATTAAGAAACTTCGAACGTTTATCTCCAGAAGAAGAGAAAAAACGCGTAATCGAATTAATGGAAATCATCGGATTATCTGAAGAAGCATTATTAAAATATCCACACCAGTTCTCAGGTGGTCAAAGACAACGTATCGGTGTTGCTCGTGCCTTAGCAAGTAACCCTCGTTTAATCATCGCCGACGAACCAGTATCAGCGTTAGACTTATCTGTACAAGCGCAAGTGTTAAACTACATGAAACGCATCCAAGATGAGTTCAACTTAAGTTACTTATTCATTTCCCATGACCTTGGGGTTGTGAAACATATGTGTGATGAATTGTTCATCATGTACCGTGGACGTTTCGTTGAAACAGGTAAAGCGGAAGATATTTACGCGAACCCACAACACATCTATACAAAACGTCTATTGTCTGCGATTCCGGTTATCGACCCTGAAAACCGTGAAGCAAACAAATTACGTCGTAAAGAAGCTGAGAAATTCTACCAAGAAAATCAACAACTTTACTACGATGAAAACGGTCGTGTGTTTGATTTACAAAAAATCTCTGACTCACACTTTGTTGCATTAAATCCAAAAGGAGGAAAATAATTATGTGGAAAACCATTTTACGTCGTGTGTTATTAATGTTGCCACAAATCTTCATTCTTAGTGTGCTAGCATTCTTAATCGCGAAGATGATGCCAGGGGATCCATTTACAGGTTTAATTACTCCAGAAACGGATCCAAATACAATTGAAGCTTTACGTGTGAAATCTGGATTCTATGATCCACTTCCTGTTCAATATTGGAACTGGATTTCAAAAGCTTTCCGCGGAGACTTCGGTCAAAGTTATACTTACAAATATGAAGTTACAAAATTAATCGGTGAACGTATTGGTAACACTGTTTGGTTATCATTATTAACATTGATTTTAACTTACTTAATTGCATTACCATTAGGGATGATTGCAGGTCGTTACCAAAACTCTTGGGCTGACAAAGCAATCGTAGTATATACATTTATTACTTACTCAATCCCAGTATTCGTATTCGCCTTAGTATTATTATGGTTATTTGGTTATACATTAGGTTGGTTCCCAACTCGTGGTTCTGTCGATTCAGACGTCGTGAGCGGAACATTAGCTTACTACTTAAACAAATTCCACCACTTAATTCTACCAGCGTTTACGATGGCGATTCTTTCAACTACTGGTACGATTCAATACTTACGTACTGGGGTTATCGATGCGAAGAGCCAAGACTACGTTCGTACAGCACGTGCGAAAGGGGTTCCTGAAAATGTTGTGTTCAACCGTCACATTTTCCGTAACTCAATCTTGCCAATCGCAGCCTTCTTAGGATATGAATTCACTGGTTTAATCGGTGGTTCAGTGTTCATTGAAAACATCTTCTCATATCCTGGAATGGGGAACTTATTCGTAACATCAATCACAGGACGTGACTACTCAGTAATCTTAGCGTTACTATTACTCTTCGGTACAGCGACTCTTCTAGGTACGCTATTATCTGATATCATCATGAGTATTGTAGACCCACGTGTTCGTGTACAATAATAAAAGGAGGAGTAGCAAATGGAGCAAAATAATGTAAATACAGTTGAAGAAACTGTCGTTGAAGAAAGCACCGTATCTACACCGCCTGCTGGTTTTCAGGTTATTGTACGGGAGTTTTTAAAAGATAAATTAGCACTTGGTGCGTTAATCTTATTAGCGTTAATTTTCTTAGTAATCTTTATCGGACCATACTTCATCGACCAAGAAAGTGCTCTTAAAGTAAATATCTTAGGTCGTTATAAAGCCCCAACAAATGCTCACTTGTTAGGGACTGACGAAAGTGGTCGTGACGTTTTAGCCCTCTTAATTATCGGGGCTCGTAACTCAGTATTAATCGGTTTCTCAGTTACAATCTTGACATGTATCATCGGTATCATCGTTGGATTGATTTCTGGTTACTACGGTAAATGGGTGGACACAACTTTAATGCGTGTCGTTGACTTTATCATGATCTTACCAACATTGATGATTATCATCGTGTTCGTAACAGTGATTCCAGACTACACAATGTTCCACTTCGTATTTATCATGACAGCCTTCTATTGGGTAGGTTCTGCTCGTTTATTCAGAACACGTACTCTTCAAGAAGCAAGCTTAGACTATGTAAATGCATCTAAGACATTAGGTTCAAGTGATATCCGTATCATGTTCCGTGAAATCTTGCCAAACTTAAGTTCATTAATTATCGTTAACTTAATCTTACGTTTAGCAGGTAACATTGGTATTGAAACAGGGTTAACTTACCTAGGGTTCGGTTTACCATTTACAACACCATCACTTGGTACATTAATCTCTGCAGCGAAAAATGCAGACATCATCGAAAACAAATTATGGGTTTGGTTACCAGCCACCATCTTAATCTTAATCATGATGTTATGTATCAACTATGTTGGTCAAGCCCTACAACGTGCAGCGGACTCTCGCCAACGTTTAGGTTAATTTTAGAAATTAGAGAAGAGATTGAAGGAAACTTCAGTCTCTTTTTTTGTGCGCAAAAACTAGATATAGAAAAGATGTCAAAAATGGTATAATATAGATGGTAATTTAAAAGAGATTTTTATTAGAGGATGAATCATGAAGAGTAAGGCCATTATCAAAATGTATTTAATACCAACACTGCTTCAAATAACGGTTATCGCTGCATTGGTTGGAATACTGAAATTTAGAGGATTTGAATTAGGATATAATTCATTTTTAGGGATACTCTTTATTTCTTTAGCGGGTATATCATCTGCACTTTGGGGAATCGTTTATCAAGTTAAATGTCATTCCAAAAGACCCTTAGAAATTATAAAAGAATTTTTCAAAATAAAGCAATCTGTAAAAAGCTATACATTAGTACTGATTTTTCTGATATTGGAGTTTTCTTCAGTAATAATCAATAGAGGATTTAAAATAGAAAGTCTATTTCTACCGTTCCTTCTTTTCCTTAAGGCGATTGTATTTGGCGGCATCGAAGAATTAGGGTGGAGATATTCATTTCAACCTGGTTTAGAGAAGAAGATTCCCTATATTGCTTCAACGCTGATTACTTTTGTGTGTTGGAGTGTATGGCATCTCTTGTTCTTTTATATTGATGGAAGTTTAGGGAGTATTCATATTCTAGCTTTTTTACTAGGATTACTAACCAACTCTTTTATTTTGTCGGCATTATTTGCCTATTCCAACAGTCTATGGATCTGTGTGATGACACATGCACTGATAAATACATTCTCTCAAATGAGTATAAATGATAATATCCTTCTAGATTATATAGCAAAAGTAATTTGTATCTTCTTTGCGGTTTATTTATATCATGTATCCAAAAAGAAAAGGACTTTAGATAAGTAATAAATGATTATTTTACGAAACAGTAAACGGAATTGTTTTGCTGTTTTTTTAATGAATAGGAATACAAGGGAAGAGAATGAAGCTCCTAAAAAATCGGCCAAAATGAAGCAGTTCTTAGTATCTAATAGAGAAGAAAAGTGCAGGATTTCGGTGTTTGGTTGTGAAATAGGAGGGAATCTAGTAAAATAGAATATACAAATGGCGAAAGGAGTGGCCACGATGAAGGTTAGTGAATCATTTGAGACTGTTTTAAAGAATCGTGATTTGAAACTGGATAAGAAGGATTTAGGCGATGGTGGAATCGCGTTTCTTGGTCTGTATTCAGAAGGAGAAGCTGAGTTTCCGTTTAGCGTCGTATTCGATGATAGCGAGGACCGTACCGATTACCAGATTACGTATGAAGGAATCGGGAATGGAAAAGACTTGGGCTTAGATTTATTTGATGTGCTCTATTCCATTAATCGCTTGAACCAAGAATTAGTGGCATACTACACGCTACTCGTGGACACAGACGGCGAACTCTTTATTCGCTATGTGGGCCGTGTAACTCCGTTTGAAACTTTCACCTTGTACGAATTACTCGTGATTGGTTCAAAAATTGCCTCAGAAGTACGTAGAACATTATTAGAGTTAAAGGATGAGAACGATATTTAAGAAGTATTCCCATTTGATAAAGCCATTCGACATTATTATTGTGCTCGTGTTATTGGCGCTATCATTTTTACCAAATGCCATCTTTGCTTATCAACAAGCAACGAGTAAAGAAGAAGCAAAAATTTACGCGATTCTCACAATTGACGGGGAAGAAATCGAGCGCTTTGAACTCAGTGAAAATACACCACATGAAGAGTTCATCTATTATCCGCACGACGATCAATATAATATTATTGAAGTCGATGGAACGCGTATCCGTGACAAAGAAGATAATAGTCCAGACCAAATCGCGGTACAAACAGGTTGGATTTCCCAGCCAGGGCAAACGAGTATCTGCTTGC
>CALJSD010000221.1 GCA_937976325.1 uncultured Carnobacterium sp. | reverse complement strand
TTCCAATCATCCACCAAGTCTTTGCGGATAACGAAGCTGCCGTTGCCGACTTCAAATCAGGCAAACGCAACGCTGACAAGGCCTTCACAGGATTCCTTATGAAGGCAACTAAAGGCCAAGCCAACCCACAAGTTGCCCTTAAACTGCTTGCACAAGAGTTGGCGAAGTTGAAAGAAAGTGAGTAATTTACTCTTTATACACTTTTTTCTACTTTTAAGACGAGAATGAGACAAGGAGAATAAATGAACAAATTTTTACGATTGCTATTTGTCTTAGTCATCATCGCTATGTTAGGCGCTTCTATACTACAAATTTTCTTTCCATCGTACATGGGAAGCCACTCCGGGTACGGAATATCTGCTGGTTGGCAACGAGAAATTGGAATATGGAATTTAGCTGTATTGATTATTATTCTCGCTATCAATATTAAATACGATTGGTTCTATCTACGAATCGCACTTCTTGCTCTCATTATTGGCGGAATTGGAATAGGAACAAATCACTTACTCAATTATATGGAGTATCACTCTCCTGTAAATGCTATCGGTGCTTTTGAAAATTACTTGCTAGCAATAGGATGGATTGTGGGATGGCTCATCGAACGCCATTCCATAAAGAAGCTAAATGCTAGTAAATAACGCCTAGTATATATCAGATTATTTTTAAAGGTTATTAAATAGTTTAATAATCATTCGAATTCAGAATTCTACCTTTTCAATCATATAGTTAGGAGACACATGAAAAAGTTTTACGCTCTTTTAATGACCTGTTTATTACTTGTTTTTCTATCCGTGCCTCAAATCGTTGATGCGGGTGTCGGACATTCCAGAAGTGGAGGGAGCAGCCGCAGTAGCTCCAGAAGTAGTAGCCGCTCAAGTGGAGGTGGAAGTCGTTCTGGTGGCTCATCCTACCACTACTACCGCTCTGGATATGGATCATCCTCTGACAGTTCTGCTAGCTCTCCCTATCTAGGATTTATGTTCATATTAGTCGGAGGAATCATACTAGTTGTTATCGTCAAATCCTTGCAGAATAAGTCTGGAGATTCGAGTTCAACCTACACTAGTAATGATTCTCAAACGCTCCATCGTCGAGTTGAACATAACACACTGGCCATTAGTCGTGTGAAATATGGGGATCCAAACTTTGACGCGGAAGCCTTCACATCTTGGGTTAAGGAAGTCTACCTTAAATTGCAGGTTGCCTGGACTGAGAAAAATTGGAACTCTGTCCGCGCTTTGGAAAGTACCAGTCTCTACTCTCAACACAGTACCCAACTTGAGGACCATATTCGAGCTAAAACAACCAATGTTTTAGAGAAAGTTTGTATCGAAAATGTTCGCATCAAGGAGTTCATTGAAAATCCTGACGGAAACGATACCTTAGTGGTGATCCTGTCATCTACCTTGCGTGACTATGTCATTGACGATGAGACTCGCCGTGTTCTTGAAGGAGACCCTAAAAAAGATCTCTTCACCGTGTATCAATTGAACTTTATCCGTCAACACGGTAGCCAAACGCAAGCAGTCAATCCAGACGAAGTTGTGAGCGACCACTGTCCAAACTGTGGCGCCCCATTGAAAATCTCTGCAGTTAGCGAGTGCGACTACTGTGGTGCCAATCTCTCTCGCAGTCCAAACCAATGGGTACTCGATACCTATGATGTTGTGGATGAAGACGAGCTTTATAATTAGGAGGAATTATGGGATTTATACGTGCAGCCTTATCAGCAGGCTTAAATAGTTTTAATGATAGTAAATTCAAGGAAGCCATTGTCCTTCCAGATAATGTCTCTGGCGACGCCTTGGCCGTCAAAGGTCAATTACTCACAAAAGACCCAGATGGACGTTCTCGTCACAGCAATCAAAATACTGGACTTTTGTCAGATGGCAGTGTGGTTATCGTTCCTCAAGGTTATACCGCTGTTTTGGTAAACAACGGTACCTTCCTTGGTGAAGTCCTCGAAGCTGGTAGCCACGAATGGCAAGCTGGTGATAACGCCTGGCTCCTTGAAAAAGGTGGTTTAAAAGGCACTTGGGAAAACTTTAAAAACCGTTTCTCTTTCGGTGGACAAGTCATCACCCAACAGGAAATTATCTTTATCCGCATGCAACCCATCGCAGGTAATAAGTTCGGCACACAAAACGCGGTCGAATACTTCAGCGAACGTTACCAACAACTGCTTAACATCCGTTTCTATGGCTTGTTTGATGTAAAAATAGCAGACCCAGTCCTCTTCTACGTAAGTTCTGTTAGCCGTCAAATTACTGACGGACAGCCATTTACTCTCCAAGATGTAGCTCAAGGAACGCTCCGTCAAAATATCGCACCAAAAATCGCGATTGCCATTGCCAAATATACCAACGAAAACAAGGTTGATATCTATAGCCTCAATGCCAACCAAGACACCTTTAACGAACTCGCTAAACAAGAGGTCAACAAGGTTTGGACAGGTCTCTACGGGATTGAAGCAACTAACATCTTGCTTGAAGACCTCAGCTACGACCAAGAAAGTCTTGATATCGTTCGCAAGCTTGATAGTGAGCTCGTGGCAATGAAGTACAACACGATTGAAATCGAAGAACGCCGTGCTCGCAACGAAGCGCTTATTGCTGCAGCTGCCAACGAAGGGAATGGCAATGGGATGAACATGTTTATGGGTATGAATCTTGGCCAGA
>CALJSD010000220.1 GCA_937976325.1 uncultured Carnobacterium sp. | reverse complement strand
TTACAGTTTTTTCTTTTTTCTCTTTCCCTTTAATGGTAATTTTCCCTTTTGTTGCACCAATAGTAACTTGTTGGCCGAAGCGGATTTCTCCACTTAACAATGCTTCACTTAATGGATCTTCAATTTTCTTTTGAATAGCACGACGAATTGGTCTTGCTCCATATTCTGGATCAAATCCTTCTTCTGCTAGTACATCTAATACTGCAGAAGTAATTTTCACTGTAATATTCAATTCTTGTAATCTTGAAGTAATTTCTTTTGCCATAATGCCAACAATTTGTCTTAGTTCTTCTTTTTGAAGTTTATGGAAGACAATCGTTTCATCAATACGGTTTAATAATTCAGGTCTAAATGAATTTTTCAATTCTTCACGAATTCGTTTTTCCATCGCATCATGGTTTTGTTGAACCGTTTTTGCACCGAATCCTACCGATTTTTCTTCACGAAGAGCTACAGCCCCAAGGTTTGATGTCATAATGATAACTGTATTTCTGAAGTCCACTTTTCTTCCTTTTGAATCAGTCAAATGTCCATCATCTAATACTTGTAATAAAATATTAAACACATCTGGATGTGCTTTTTCAATTTCATCTAGTAAAATTACGGCATACGGACGTTGACGAATTTTTTCAGTTAATTGACCACCTTCATCAAAACCAACATATCCTGGAGGAGAACCTACTAAACGACTAACGGAATGTTTTTCCATATATTCAGACATATCAATTCTAACTAGTGCATCTTGTTCTCCGAACATTGCTTCTGCTAAAGTTTTCGCTAATTCTGTCTTCCCAACACCAGTTGGGCCTAAGAATAAGAATGAACCAATTGGGCGGCGTGGATCTTTTAATCCACTTCTTGCACGACGAATTGAACGAGCGACCGCACTTACGGCTTCTGACTGTCCAATGACACGTTTGTGTAACACAGATTCTAAGTTGATTAAACGTTCGCTTTCTTTTTTCTCCATTTGTTGAAGAGGAATTCCTGTCCATTGAGAAACAACTTCTGCAATATCCCCTTCTCCAATCGAAGCAACATAGTCTGTTTTTGGTGAAGCCTCTAATTTTTCGATTAATTTTTCAAGTTTATCTCTTTTCGCTAATTCTTTTTTACGGAATTTTGCTGCTTCATCAAAGTTTTGGTGTTGAATTGCTTGATTTTTCAATTGTTCAAAATGTAAAATTTCTTCTTCTAATAAGACGATTGGAGAAACCTTAGTTGTCACATCTAAACGTGCTTTTGCTGCTGTTTCGTCCATTAAGTCAATTGCTTTATCTGGGAGACGACGTGAAGTAATATAACGAACCGATAATTGCACCGCTGCTTGAACTGCTTCATCTGTAATTTCTACATGGTGATGCGATTCATAGTGTTTTCTCAAACCTTTTAAAATTTGAATACTATCTTCAGCAGTTGGTTCTTCAACATGAATCGAAGCAAAACGACGTTCTAAGGCAGCATCTTTTTCAATATATTTTTGATACTCATCTAAAGTTGTTGCCCCAATCACTTGTAATTCACCACGAGCTAAGGCAGGTTTTAAAATATTCGAAGCATCAATCGCTCCTTCTGCTCCACCTGCACCAATGAGTGTATGTAATTCATCGATAAATAAAATCACATCTTGTTGCGTATAAATTTCTTCAATGATTTTTTTCATTCGTTCTTCGAATTCACCACGGTATTTTGTTCCTGCTACTAATGCACCCATATCTAACATCATTAAACGTTTGTTTGCAATTTCTTCAGGAACTTCACCATTAACCATGCGTTGAGCTAACCCTTCTACAATAGCAGTCTTACCCACACCAGGTTCCCCAACTAATACAGGATTATTTTTCGTACGGCGACTAATGACTTGAATCATACGACGAACTTCTTCGTTTCTTCCGATTACTGGATCTAACTTCCCTTGTCTTGCTAGAGCTGTTAAATCTCTTGATAAGCTATCCAATGTTGGTGTTTTATCTTTAGCGCTACCACCAGATACTTGACCTTTTGTTGAACGAGCTTTAGAAGGTTGAATTCCAATTTTTTCATAAATTGTCTTCATTAATTCTTCTAATTCAATATGATTATCACGCATAATTTTTGTCGCTAATACTTCTTCTTGAAGTAAGCCTAATAATAAATGTTCTGTTCCTACTTGAGGAATTTTCAAACGTTTCGCTTCTTCTGTCGCTGCAACAACTACTTTTTTAGCTCTTGGAGAATAAGGCATTAAATATGGATCGATTTCTTTACGATTGCTTCCATATCCTGTTAATGCTTCAATTTCTTGACGAACAATCTCAGCTGTTAACCCTCTTTCTCTTAATAAGATCCCTGCAATACCTTCTTGTTCAATGACTAGACCTAATAACAAGTGTTCTGTACCAACTGCTTGATGTCTAAACGAAATTGCTTCTCTTGCAGCTAATACCATTGCACTACGTGCTTTTTCTGTAAACATATCGCTCATTCACGTCACCCCTACTTATACTTTAAACCAGTTAATATATTTTTCATCATATTACTACGAAGTTGATTACTACATTGCTCTGCTTCTATTAAAGATTCTTTCGACATTGCAATCAACAATAATTGTGCTTCTCTTTTTGAGAGGAGCTCATTATCATATAAATTTTGTAAAATATGATTGGCTTGTTTGATGGATAATTCTTCTGGAACTACTTCTAATAAGGCATCAATAATATCCATATCATCGACTAAATTCACTTTCATAATACGGATATAACCACCACCACCACGCTTACTTTCAACGACATATCCTTGTTGAACAGTAAAACGAGTATTAATGACATAATTAATTTGCGATGGAACACAATTGAAACGGTCCGCAATTTCACTACGACGAATCTCAACTTTCTCTTGTGCTAATAAGACGTTTTTTAAATATTCTTCAATAATATCCGACATATTTGACGGTTGCATACGAACTCTCCTCTCTTTTGACTTTCTTTGACTTTAATTATACAAAATAAATTTCTCTTTGCCAATAAAAAGTACTCCATCTGTAAAAATTTGTTACAAATTATTCAAAAAATCCTGCCAGTGATTTCTCACCAACAGGATTGTACTATTTTATACATTCAAACATCATCGATTACTTCGAATCAGGAAGTAAACATCCCGCTTCAATTAACCCTTCAATGACTGCAGAGATATTTAATGGACGTATATTCTTTCCCTGTAAAAATTTTTTCAACTCATTGTACGTAATCGTTTCATGATTACTAATATATTCCAATGCCATCGAAAGAGCAGATTGTAACTCTTCTAATTCACTTTCTACAGAGGAGGATTTTTTAGCACCTTCATGAAAATCTCTCCTTTCACGAAGTTCTTCAGATAAGTTGAAACCGTCAAAGTCATCTAAATCATCGAGATCATCAAAATCATAATACGGATCATCAGAAGTAATCAAATGAAACAGCTCTTCATGAGAATACATATCAATCACAGATGTTTCTGTACTAATTGTAAACGGAATTTTAAAAATTTCCATCACTGGATCTAAGCACTCCTTCAAGAATGGGGCAAAAACTCCTCTTGTCACCCATCTTTCCGGAGTCATTGGTACATCATTATAAAAACCTAATAACGCATTTTGTATAAATTCAGGATCTAATTTATCCATTGGCTCAATGAGTGCTATTTCCATATCAGTTGAAATAATTAAAATATATTGAGGACCATTTTTTTCATCATTACCATAAAAATGAGATGGAGAAAGCATTAAACGTATTTCAAATGTATCAGGTACAGATACTTGAATCCCTTTTTTCACACGATAAAGAGATAATTCCGGCACATACAGTTTTGGTTTTTCTCCTTTATACCCAATAAATTCCTCGTAAGTTAGTTCTTCCTCAAAGTGAAGAATATCTCCTTCTTCATAGACACTTTCTTGTTTTTTGGAATTGTACGTAATCTTTGGCAAGGTATTTTTTTCAGTTGGTTTTGAAGTGGAAGCAAGTAATGCAAGATTTCCTTCTTGTGTTAACCAGTCTAATACTTTTTTACAGAAATTCACTTCTGACACTTTTAAATCTCTGGATAATAATTTAGAATCATTTAAACTGAAAATTAATGGATATAATTTCTTTCTTTTACGAGTAATCCCAAAGTCTCTTAATGTCATTTTTTGACTTTTCGGAATAAACTCTAATGGAACAAAGACGATTTGAATTCCTTTCCGTAATCCTTCAATTTCATCTAAATCTTCTTCCGTTTCTGCTATTTGGACAATAGCCTCTTCTGCTCTAATTCTATGTTGATATTCACGAACAGTTTTATGGAAAAATGCTGTAAATTGCCCTTCCTTATTATGCATTAATTGCACAATGAATTGGACTTTTCCAGCTTTATTACAAACTGCTGCTACCATAAATTTCTTATCAAATTTTGTTAATGCTTCTTGAACTTGATATAATCCATTGTAAATCTCTTTCATTTTCACCACTCCCATTTTGTATTCACTTCCATTGTACTATGCTTTGATAAAAAAGACTATACATTCCTTATAAATTCAAATTATTGAAAAAATTTCTTCAATAATACTAAAAAAAGTGCATCAGACGAATCCGATACACTTATTTCTTCTATTTAATTGATATATTTCTTACTTCTCCATGTGGATTCACTTGCATTTCTACTTGTTGTTCTTTTTGAATAAACGGCAAGCGATTTTGAATCGTAGCTGGAGCACGATAAACTTTATCATCCACTAATAAATAGTAAATCGTATTTCCATTAATCACGACACCTTGAATATCTTGGACTTTACCTGTCACACTTGTTAGATGATCATCACCTTCTGTTCCCACTTGTTCGGCTGGTGCAGATTGTTCATATTTTTGAATTAATCGACTTACGCTCGTTTCAACATAAACGTTTTGATAATTTTCCACATCAATTAAGGCGTATTTTTTAATCAAACCTGAACCATCTTTTAAGGATAAAATATACATCGGTCTACCATTGAGGCTAATGAGTAGTGGGAAGGTTGCTTTATAGCCTGTTTCTTGTACACTACCTTCTGCAGAACTCATTGCTGAGAATTCTTCTGCCGCTGATACTGGATACATTTTTGCTTCTTTTGTACGAGTATTAACTAATACAAATCCAATATTTGAATTGTCAGAAGCTACCGAAGTAATTCCTGTATATAAGTAAATATCATCATTCATCGGTAAGTAGTTATACCCTTTTGTAGGAACTGTCACTCCTTTTTTAGAGAAAATCGTATTCCAGAATCCTAATTTATATTTCCCATTCATTTCTAACTGATGTAAAATTAATTCCGCACTATAGACACGGTCTACCCAATTAGGAATTTCTTGTAAATTATAATGCTTACTTTCACCTGTCAGAGCATTCACCGTAATTAAACCATTCACTTCAGGTTCTCTTAAGAAAAAATTACGACTATAAGTTGAAGCAATATAATATGGTGTCCCTTCATCATCCACTTCAAAACTTGGACTACCAAATAATGTAAATGGATGATGGAAACGTAAGTGACGATGAATATTACGGTTGAAATACTCTGCTTCACTATAACGAATTGGTTGATCCGGTTTCTTCACTTCTACATCCCCAGTCACCATATCTACTTGCATATAATTCGGAATTCCTTCTTGATGATTGGAGAACCATTTCCAAAATCCTGCATATTTTAATGGAGAAACACGATACGGATGATTTTGAATATTAATTTGCGTATAATCTTCCGCCACTTCAAATTGAGAAACTAGGTCTGTTAACGCACCAATTCGACGATTGCCTAATCGTGAAGCTGTATCACGATCAATTAATGGAATTTGGTTAACATCCGTTTTTGGAAAATCTGTCGCAAAATCTGCATTTTTCACTTGAATCATTTTAGAATAAGATTCTGCAAAAAATAATGGAGATAAAATAAAGTAACTTGCTGCAGTAATAACAATTAAAACTCCAACTATTGATAAAACAATTTTAGAAACTAAGTGACTTTTAGACTGGCTCACTTGCTCCCAAGAAAACTTACTAG
>CALJSD010000219.1 GCA_937976325.1 uncultured Carnobacterium sp. | reverse complement strand
AGAAAAATTTAATATTATTAGAAGATAAAACAACTCATCATTAACTTCAAATGATTTCACATCTTCTATTCCTAAAAAAATGAGAATAATAAATATACTAACTTCAAGATAACTAATAAAAATAAACTGTTTTTGAACGGTTTAAGTATGCGTAAGCTAACCCAATAATGATACCTCCGCCGATCCAGTTACCAGCAAAAGCTACTAACCAGTGACGAATCATATTGAACCAGTTCATGAAGTCTAATGAACTTCCTACTGATGTGAATTTAACAATTGAGAATGAAGCGAAGTTTGCAACCACGTGCTCGTTTCCTAAGTATACGAACATGAAAATTGCTGAGATAACAATCCATAATTTCGCAACATCACTCTTAATGAGTAAGAATGATAAGATAGCTACGTTTACGAATACGTTCGCTACAATGGCTTCAAGTAATACTGACTCATTACCGCGAGCTAGTTTTCCTTCAACCACTTTCGCGATGAATTGACCTGCTTCTAATCCGCTGAACGCTGAAGTGTGGGCGAACACCGCACCGACAATCATTGCACCGATGAGGTTGAATACACCACAGTACAATAGAATCGTTAAGGCTTTAGACCATTTGATATGTTTTTGGAAAACGCCTGCTGTTAAATACATCATGTTTGATGTCGCAAGTTCCGCGTTCAAGAATAGAATGTATACCAAACCCCATGTAAAAATAAATGCGAAGATGAACTTGCTTAGCGCTGGGTTGATGCTCGCAATATTTTGCGCTGCTAAAGCCCCTGCTGCTGTACTCATCGTTAAGAATGCTCCTGCAAACATTGAACGAACGGCATAGCGTCCTTTACTTTCTGTAAATAAAGCTTCTTTTTTCTGACAAGCTTTTTTGACTTTTGTATCGAATTCACTTGTGTGTTCCATAAAATGCCTCCTAAAATTAATTACACCTTAGTATACCACTTTTCGAGAAATTTCAAAGCGTTTTCCTCACTCTTTTTTCGTGAAAATTTACTTTACAACATTAGGGATGCTTGCTAGAATGAGCAGTGGTTTAAAAGACAACTTCAAAGGAGACTCTCATGAAAAAAATCATTGGAATTTTGGCGGCAACCCTCTTCTTAACAGCATGCGGACAAGCCCCAACAACAACTACTACACAGGAAACAACAACTGCGACGACTGTAACGCAATCGACAACAGTCACACTCAATATCACAAAAGATGGACAAGCCATCGAAGGGAGCCCATTCACTCTTACATTCAAAGAAGGCGACAATCTTCTAGACGTGATGAAGGCACAACTGAAAATCGTTGAGAAAGACGGCTTTATTTCTTCTATCAACGGTGTAGAACAAGTCCCAGCCGAAAACAAATACTGGTT
>CALJSD010000218.1 GCA_937976325.1 uncultured Carnobacterium sp. | reverse complement strand
TCTTCTCTTAGTGATGGCAATGTTTGGTGGCATTTTCTAAGAGAAAATAGGCTGGCTCATTGATTTTAGCAACTTCTTGTTCTGTGACCCCTTCATTTTTCAGCGTCACTGTTGATAAGGCATACGCACTATTCATTTTCGTGAAAATAGCAATCACTTGTTTTTCGGCATCGCTATAATTTAGTTCATCTGCAGGAATATGTTCCAATTGCATTTCATACGTTTGACTCGTTGAGAGATTTTCTTTCGCGATTCTCTTCTTCTCTTCTGCTGTTAGAAGGCTATCGACTTTATCAGGGTTTGTCGCTACCCAGTAATCTTTCAAGTCACGTTCTTTTAACTCAGAAGCATCCACAGAAATCAATGTCGTTAATTTCTTAGCGATTTCTAACATCGTTGACGCTTTAACATCTGCAGGTCTTGTATAGTTAATCGCGAGCTTTGGTTTATTTCCCACTAAAATACGTCCTTGGCTATCGTAAATCGATCCACGCGGAACTGATTTTTTAGCAGTGGTTGTCTCTGTACGTTGTACGAGCGCAACAAACTCGTCTCCTTTGACTAATTGGATATACGCCAAACGGCTAATTAAGGCAATAAATGAAAAGAATACAATTAAAAATAATAAATTCAAGCGAAATGGAATATGTGATTTTTTCTTTTTCTTCTTTAATTTTCTTTTAGTAAGCATAATACACTCCATAAAACATCTAGTAACTCATAACAGTATACCATAAATCTTGCTTTAATCTGTATAAAAAGGGGTTAGAAAGTGGTTAAGATTTTTTTACGTTCAAGACTAATTTTCCGTGCAGGCTACGCGTTTCCATGCTATGCTAACAGTAACGATTAGAAAGGAGGCCTACCATGGAAAAGACGATGACGAAGAAGAAATACTATACGCTAAGTGTTTTGATTCCAGCAGTGATGATTTTAGCGATTTTTATGCTCTTTACAATCACACCTCTTGGAAATCGCACGTGGTTGACTATCGACCTTGGGCAACAATATGTTGACTTTTTCAGTTACTACCAAGACACTCTCTTGCATCATCCGGAGCAATTTTTCTATAGTTTCTCGAAATCTATCGGTGGGGAGATGGTAAGTTTATGGGCGTACTATTTGTTGAGTCCGTTTAATCTTCTCTTTTTACTCATTCCTCGATCGGCCATCGCCATGGGTGTCTCTCTTCTTATTTTCTTGAAACTCGTTTCTTGTACGGTTAGCTTTGCAGTATTGCTAGATGTGAAATTCAAACAAAGAAATTGGACGACGCTTCTCTTTGCACTCTCATACGGATTCATGAGTTATCTTTCAGCCAATCAATTTAATGTGATGTGGTTAGATGCCCTCATTGGCCTTCCACTCATTATCCTCGGCGTGGATGCACTCTTACAAAAACGGAATCCGTTATATTATGTATTTCCTTTATCGCTCACTATTTTGAGTAACTACTATACTGGATATATGATTTGCCTCTTCCTAGGCCTCTATTTCCCGTATGCCTATTTAATGGCAAATGATTCGTTCTCATGGAAAAGTTTTGTAAAACAGTTTGGCCGCTTTATCTTTTATAGTGTCCTTTCCGTTGGACTCATTACAGTCATTCTACTTCCAACATTTTATAGCCTACTTGGAAGTAAAGGGACTGCGACTACCATCGCTTGGAGTCTAAAGTCTGAATATAATCCACTGCTCATGGCTTCCAAGCTCTTTATCGGTAGTTTTGACTTCCATGAAATGCAAAAAGGATATCCAAATATTTTTGTTGGCAGTCTGGCCTTGTTTAGCTTCCTTTGCTACTTCAAAGAGAAAAAGATTGCACGATCCCAACGTCTTTACGCGCTATTCATTACGGTTATCATCCTCATCAGTTTCAATATTGAGATGTTTGATAAACTATGGCACGCTGGTCAACTTCCGAATTGGTATTCCTATCGTTTCTCATTCCTCTTCAGCTTCTGGATGGTCTTTCTAGGCTATCAATTGGCACTGAAGAAAACAGCGGTTGGGATTCGTGAGACATTTGTGTATTTCTTCCTTGTATTAGTAACAGACATTGGTTTTATCCTCTTCCCTCAAGACTACCTACAAGGCTGGCAAATCGCGCTTGGGTTTGGATTATCTATGGGGATTTTGTATAGTCTCATTTTAATCGGACGAGGAAAAGCGTCGCATCAAAAATCTGTGCGAACAAGATTCCATAGACGACCAGCACGATGTTGTTTCCCACAAGCATCGTCGAGACAAATCCGTTGGGATTGTTGTAAAAGACGCTCAGACATTTCTGCGCAAGTCCGTCCTTCTCCTTGTCCATCTCTGCCAGAAGGCGGTTGCTGGACACAAAGGCGATTTCCATTCCCGAGAAAAATGCGGAAAGCACCATCGTAATCAGGATTCCTATGACTAAATTTATATCCAATGTTCTATCGTTGCGTTACTACAGGACCTTTCAGATTGTCCGTATGCGTTGTATCTATAGGAGCAAGCCCCCCGCCGGCACCAGCCATCAGTTCCTTGTCGGAGAAGATACCCCACCCCTTCGTCTGTCTTATCTCATAGTCGGTCATCTCCTCATTGCTCCGGAACCCGTTTCCCTC
>CALJSD010000217.1 GCA_937976325.1 uncultured Carnobacterium sp. | reverse complement strand
ATATTTGACATTTTACTTTTGATTTTTCGAATCTCATCCATTCTAATGGGGCTATTCTTCGCATGGATATTGATTGGAAGCATCATGAGTGGATCTTCAGCATTTGTAGTTGCTGTGACGCTTTTAATTTTTGTCGTGTATCCAACATGTACCTATGGACTGATTATCATTATTCCTGTTGTCATATTATATGCCCATGAACAAGAGAAGTTACGAGATGAATTAAAAATACTCATTGCCATTGCGGAGACGGCTATTTTTGTTTTACGGGATCAAAATCGCGAAGATGTGGAATTTGAAATCATTCGTGCAGAAAGTTTAATAAAGAAATACCGAGAAGGTGGCGTATGAATCCATTCATCGGTTCTAAGGAGGAAGTAGATGATTATTTTAGGATATCCAAGTCGACTCGCAGTCAATAAAAAAGAAGTGAAGGAAGTGCGCACTGTTGCCACGCGACTTGTAACGGAAAGTGGCATTCCAGCCGAATTTCCAGAACAAACAAAACGCGGGGTGTTCTTATCGCTCTTGCTCGGGGTCGTATCGATAATCGCAGCGCTCCTAGTGGGAGGAATAATCTATCTATTCGTTGAAATCGGTGGAAATATTGTCGGGTTCGTGCAAGTCCTTGGGATTTTAGCATTCGGATTTTCCGCACTGCTCTTGATTTGGTCGGTGTTACTCATTATCACAGCCATTTTATATCGTCGCGAGCAAAACAAGCGCTGGAAGGAACTGTCTGCGCTCCTTGATATCATCGATGAAGCGATCATCGTGTTACGCGCCGAAGACCGCAGTTATTTAGCATTGGAATTAAAACGCGCCGAACGACTCGTGGACCGCTACAATGACGTCCGCCGTGTCGTGACATTGGTGGAACGTGTATAAGGAGTGAAAACAATGTATATTTTTGTAGCACCCAGAAGAATAGTATTAAAAGAAAAAGAGGTACAAGACTTTCGAGCAGTCGCAGAACGCTTAGTGGACGAAAGTGGGATTGAAGCAGAATTTCCCCTTGTGACGGAACGTTCTCCATTGTTGAAAGTACTCATCTGGATATTAGGATTTTTCTTGGCTTTGATGTTTGGTGGATTGGGGTATTTGTGGTTTGTTATTGGAGGAAATACTGACGATCCGCTTCTCATCCTTGGTATTATGTTTTTCGCATGTTCTTTGGGGCTCATCATTTGGCTGGTGGGTGTCCTTTTTGCAGCCCTTTTATACCGTCGTGAACAAGATAAACGTTGGGCGGAAATGGAAGAGCTGTTGGATATTGTTGACGAAGCAACGATTGTTTTACATGAGCAAAATCGGAAAGACTTAGCCGTAGACATCAAGCGTGCGGAAACATTAGTGAAGAAATACAGACGTTACGGCATCTAAGTGCATATCTATCTTTAAGGAGAGAAAACCATGGATTTACAAAGAATTCGATACAGAAAAAATGAAGCACAAGAGTTTCGCGCATTGACCGAACGCCTTGTCGGAGAGAGCGGTCTAGACATCGAGCTGCCGTATGAAAGTCCGGGAGTGCAGCACCTCATGAAGTATTTTTACGTCCTCGTGGGCATCCTCGTGCTCCTGACGATTGGACTCGTGGCGTTTATTTTCCATGTGAATGGTGGGAAATCAGAGAACTTTATGATTACCCTCAGTAACGAAGAAATGCTCGTGTTCTTCCCGCTCGTAATCGTGTGGATGTTCGGGTTATTTTTTGCAAAGTCATTAGATGCACGTAACCAGCTCTTCATCCAAAAAGACATCCGCGCACTCTTGCCGGTTTGCGAGGAAGCACTCGAAGCACTTAGCGGAAACGAAAACGACTACGTGAGACGCGCGAAGCTGCTCGTTAAAAAATACAAAACGTACGGATTATAATTAACAAAAAAAAGAGGTTAGGAACATGATTTATAAAACACTATTATTCGACCTGGATTCAACGCTCTGGGACTTCCATTCGGCCGAGAATTACGCGCTCACGAAGCTCTTGGAGAAGCAGGGCGTGGAGGATGTTGAGGCGTATATCGACGTCTACGTGCCGATGAATCGTGCCATGTGGCGTTCGTTGGAAAAGGACGAAATCACGCGTGAGGAATTAGTCGAAACGCGCTTTGCCAAGTTATTTGACCACTTCGGTTTTGAAAAAGACGGGAAGGAACTCGCGGCAGAGTACGAAGCCATCCTCTCGACGCAAGGGCAAACGTACGAAGGAGCGGAGGAGTTGCTTCAAGCACTACAGAACGCTGGATACGACTTATACGCTGCCACAAACGGCATCACGACGATTCAAAAAGGCCGCCTCTCGAATTCACCGATTGCCAAATACTTCAAGAAGGTCTTTATCTCGGAAGAAGTCGGGGCACAAAAGCCAAGTGAAGCCTTCTTTGAACGAGTAGCTGGTGCGATTCCAGACTACGACAAGGACAAAGCCGTGATCATCGGCGACTCGCTGACAGCGGATATCCAAGGCGGTATCAACGCAGGCATCGACACGATTTGGATGAATCTCGCGGCAAAAGAAAACAGAACCGCGATTAAGCCAACCGTGGAAGTGAGAAGCTACGCGGAATTATTAGAATTTTTAGTGTAAAATGAACCGACTGCAGGCACGTCTTGCAGTCTTTTTTTATGCAAAAAAGTTGAGGTTCCACCACGTAGCGGGTAGACTACTTAAAAGGGCAAAGACCCAACCAAAAATGAAAGTTGGACATGAATGAAAAAAGTATTAATGGGAATGAGCGTGGCGTTCCTCTTAGCAGCGTGTGGAACGACGACAACGAACCAGGCGACGACCGCGCAGACGTCACAAACGACACAAGCGCCGCATGTCGAAGTAAAGACAGACGGAACGTATACCGTAAAAGAATATGACTTTGATAGTAATGGCAAGGACATCTACGCCCGTGCCTTTGTACCAGACGTAGAAGGACGTGTGCCACTCGTGATTTTTAGCCACGGACTTGGCGCGAACGTCGAACACGAGGAAGAAGTACAGAAGACATTGGCCAAGGCTGGTATTGCGGTCTTCAGCTTCGAATTCGCAGGAGGCTCGTCTTCATCGGCTCCGATGAGTGAAGGGTTGACGACTGAGATGTCTGTTCTAACCGAAGTGCAAAACTTGAAGGACGCCATCCGTATCGCAAGCGCAATGGAATATGCCGATCCGCAGAAAATTTATCTGATGGGAAGTAGCCAGGGCGGACTCGTCACAGCACTTACGGCAGAAGAAGTGACCAATATCGCAGGCCTCTTCTTGTTCTATCCTGCATTTTCACTGCCGGACGATATCCGAAGTAGCTTCCCGAAACTAGACGAAGTACCCGAGACCTTTAACTTACTCGGCACAAAAATCGGCAAGATTTACATCACGGACATCTACAACATGGACGCCTACGCGAACCTAGACAAGCTAGGGATCCCTGTGCATATCTATCACGGCAAAGATGACTATATCGTGCCACTTACGGCCTCGCAAAAAGCAATGAAGCGCCTAAAAGACGCACGCCTCACAACGCTGGAGGACACAGGCCACGCCTTGACGCCAGAGCAGCAAGCACAAATTGGCTTTGAGATTGCGGATGAGATTTATAATGGGATGAAGTAAAGCAACATAGAAAATTAAATACAACAAACAGAGAAACCGGGGTGAATGCCTCGGTTTTTTGTGTAAATACTGTTACTTTCGTGCGTATGTTATGATATAATATAAGCACAGAAACAACAAATTGGAGGTGGATTTTTTGAAGTATGAAGAACTATTAGAAGAACTAATTGCAGAAAATGATATTATCCGAAGCGAGGACATGAAAGTAGTTGGGATTCCAC
>CALJSD010000216.1 GCA_937976325.1 uncultured Carnobacterium sp. | reverse complement strand
AAAAGTGGAAGCCACTAAATTTACGGAAGTTGGTTATGTTGGACGTGACGTAGAATCGATGGTTCGTGACTTAGTCGAAAACGCGATTCAAATCGTTACAAAATTAAAACAAGAAGAAGTCAAACCTCAAGCGTTTGATAAAGCCGTTAAGAAATTAGCGAAGATTTTAAAACCAGGAATCATGAAGAAAGTATCAAATCCGCAACAAGATTCTCTTTTAAGTATGTTCCAACAAATGGGAATCCAAAATCCTGGATTAGAACCTGAGATGAAAGAAGAAGTCACTGAAGAGATTGCTCAAAAACGACGTGATATTGAGCAACAATTAAGAAATGGTCTTCTTGATTCTAAAGAAGTGACGATTGAATTAACAGAGAAACCAATGCGTATGGCTGGCTCTGGAAACCAAATGGAACAAATGATGCAAATTCAATCTGTTCTTGACCAAATGACTCCTAAAAAGAAAATTAACCGTACAGTTACGGTGAAAGAAGCATTAGAACTATTAACAGAAGAAGAAGCGAACAATTTAATCAATCAAGAAGATATGCATGCAGAAGCTCTTAAACTAGCTGAAACTTCAGGAATTATCTTTATTGATGAGATTGATAAGATTGCAGCTAAAGGCCATAACGGTGGTGAGGTTTCTCGCGAAGGGGTTCAACGTGACATCTTACCGATTGTTGAAGGAAGCCAAGTGAATACGAAGTACGGTGTGATTAACACAGATCATATTTTATTTATCGCATCTGGTGCCTTCCATGTGGCTAAACCAAGTGATTTAATGCCGGAATTACAAGGACGTTTCCCAATCCGTGTTGAATTACAAGATTTATCTAAAGAAGACTTTGAACGTATCCTAACGGAACCTAAAAATGCATTATTGAAACAATATAAAGCCTTACTAGCAACAGAAAATGTAGAAGTCATCTTTACAAAAGAAGCAGTATCTAAACTAGCTGAAATCGCTTTTGAAGTGAACAGCACAATGGAAAATATCGGTGCTCGTCGTCTTCATACGATTTTAGAAACGGTCCTTGAAGAGTTATTATTTGAAGCTCCATCTATGCAAATGGGAAGCATTCAAATTACAGAACAATATGTTGAAAGTAAACTAAATGCGATTCGTGAGGATCAAGATTTAACGAAATACATTTTATAAAAAGGAGAAAATACTCGTGCGCACTGTATTAGCTGATTTACGGAAAATTAACGAAATTGTACAATATGATAATGTCTGGAGAGACTCAGAGACAGCTGACTTACCATTTAATAAATTGACGGAAATTTTAGGATCTTTATTAAAAGTCGATTTATATATTGCTTCAATCGATGGGAGAATGCTTGGGATTCATGATGAGTTCCAAGTGAATAACGATCGTATGAAAGAATATAAGGATAATCGTCAATTTCCAGACTTCTATATGAAAGAATTGACTGCCCTAAAATTCACAAAGGAAAATATTCCAGTGACAGATAACTTAACAATTTTCCCTGTTGAACTGCACGATAACTTTCAAGAAGCGATGACTACTGTAATTCCTATTTTTGCTTCAGGAAAACAGCTAGGGTTCGTTGTGATGGGGAAAGAGGGGCAACCTTTCTCTACAGATGATTTAATTTTGGCGGAGCATGCAGCTACAGTAATCGGAACAGAAATGCTTCATTGGTATACTCGCAAGATTGAGCAAGAAAAGCGTGAGCAACAAAATGTTCATCTCGCGCTTAACTCATTGTCTTACAGTGAATTAGAAGCTATTAAAGTGATTGTAGGTTTGTTTGATGGAATGGATTTACGATTCACAGCTCTTAAAATCGCTCAAGAATACCATATCACTCGTACAGTTATCGTGAATGCCATCCGTAAGCTTGAATCAGCTGGTATTATCGAAAGTAGAAGTTTAGGTACGAAAGGGACTTACATAAAAATTAAGAATGAAAACATTAAGTCTTCACTATTGTCAGAATTAAAACACGCGTAAATCGAGGCGATAATTATGGAAAAAATCTTTATTGAAAATGAGTATTTAAAAGTTGGAGTTAAGCTATTTGGAGCAGAACTCACTTCAGTTTTTTCGAAAGAAACTGATACGGAATATATGTATCAACCAGATGGCATCCATTGGAATAAGCAATCTCCAATTCTTTTCCCAAATATTGGTGCGATAAGAGAAAATTCGTTTGTGTATGAAGGAAAGACGTATCCTGCTAGAAAACATGGATTTGCTAGAGATTATGCTTTTCTTTTAGAAGAACAAGGAGAAAGCTTTGCGACATTCTTGTTAACAGACAAAATGATTGAAGAGGAATATCCATTTAAGTTTGAATTAAGACTTCAATATTCATTAGAGAATAATGCATTAAAGATGACTTATAGCGTGTCAACGAAAAGTCCAGAGTTGTATTTTGCTATTGGCGGTCATCCTGCTTTTGCAGTTCCTCTTGAGGAAGGTCTTACTTTTGAAGATTATTATATTCAATTAGAGAGTGAAGCTCCTGTTTCGAAATTGGAGCTAGAAATTCCTTATCTAGCATCTTTAGAGGGAGTTCCGTTTACCGAAGGAGATTTTGCATTGCATCATAATTTATTTACAAATGATGTATTGTTATTTAAATCAAAAGACCCTAATTTTAAAGGGAAATTGTATTCTCCTAAAGGAAAAAGAAGTGTAACGGTTCATTTAAATGGAATCGAGGCTGTTGGCTTTTGGACAATGCCAGATGACTCACCATTTATCTGCTTTGAACCATGGGATGGTTATCCAGACTTAGCAAGTGAGACTACCTTAAATCTGAAAGAAAAGAAAAATATTCTCCGAATCACTAAAGATACACCGTATCAATCATGTGCGACATTTGTATTTGAATAAAAAGAAAAGACACTAAGCATTACTTAGTGTCTTTATTTTGTTTATCCCAAGGCATTGGGACTTTGTTTTCAGTTCCATTTAAAATTCGTTGAATGTTGGCTCTATGACG
>CALJSD010000215.1 GCA_937976325.1 uncultured Carnobacterium sp. | reverse complement strand
ACTAAGAAAGCAAAAGATTTTGAAACAATAAAAAAAGAATTGTTAGAAAAAGGTAAGAAACAAGGTGAATTAACTCAAGAAGAGATTGTAGATGCATTATCAAAATTAGACATTTCTTCTGAAGCGATGGATGATTTCTATGAGGAATTAAATAATGAAGATATTATTTTAATCAATGTGAATCATGTAGAAGAAGAGGAGGAAGAGTTAGATTTAGAAGATTTATCAGTTCCAGCTGGAATTAGAACTAATGACCCTGTAAGAATGTACTTAAAAGAAATTGGTAAAGTTCCATTATTATCAAAAGAAAAAGAATTAGAGCTTTCTAAAATTATTGAAACAGGAACAGAAGCTGAAAAAGAACAAGCTAAAAAAGATTTAGCTGAAGCTAACTTACGTCTTGTAGTTAGTATTGCAAAACGTTATGTAGGACGTGGAATGCTATTCTTAGACTTAATTCAAGAAGGGAACATGGGATTAATTAAAGCTGTTGAAAAATTTGATTATTCTAAAGGATTTAAGTTTTCAACATATGCAACATGGTGGATTCGTCAAGCAATTACTCGTGCAATAGCAGACCAAGCAAGAACGATCCGTATTCCTGTTCACATGGTTGAAACAATTAACCGTCTGATTCGTATTCAAAGACAATTACTTCAAGATTTAGGCCGTGAACCTAAACCAGAAGAAATTGCTAAAAAAATGAATATGACTCCAGAGAAAGTACGAGAAATATTAAAAATAGCTCAAGAACCTGTTTCATTAGAAACACCTATTGGTGAAGAAGATGATTCGCATTTAGGAGATTTTATTGAAGATAAAGATGCGCAATCTCCAGTTGAACATGCGGCAAATGAACTATTAAAAGAACAACTAGAAGAAATATTAGAAACACTTACTGATCGTGAAGAAAATGTATTAAAATTACGTTTTGGTCTGAAAGATGGTAAGACTCACACTCTAGAAGAAGTAGGTAGTGCATTTGGTGTAACACGTGAACGTATTCGTCAAATCGAAGCGAAGGCATTACGTAAATTACGCCACCCAAGTCGTTCTAAACAATTAAAAGACTTCTTAGATTAAGAAACATTTGAAAGAAGCACTCTTAAAAGGGTGCTTCTTTTTTGTATGCAAAATTTGTGAAATCTCTATTATTTTCATGAAAAAGGGTTTTAATCAAGTGAATAATTTGGTAAACTAACAAATGTGGTAATTGAGAATGATTATCAATTAGAAATGAGAGAACATGAAAAGAATTAGTTATTTAATTTTATTATTACTTATATTAAGCATTATTTCACTCTCTGTTGGAGCATCCAGTTTCTCTTGGATGGAATTTTTTAACGGAGGAGAGAGCGCAACACAACTGTTTTGGCAATCAAGGTTTCCTAGACTGTTGAGTATTTTATTGTCAGCTTCCGCAATGAGTGTATCGGGTTTATTGATGCAGACGATTACGCAAAATGAGTTTGCTTCGCCAAGTACAATCGGTACGGTCGACGCTGCAAAATTAGGATTGATGATGAGTTTATTATTTTTCTCATCTCCTGGACTGTTAGAAAAGATGGCGACGTCATTTGTGTTTGCAATTGGCTTCTCGGCGCTTTTTATTGCGTTGCAACATCATCTATCTCTTAAACAAAAATGGATGATTCCTTTAATTGGGTTGATTTTCGGGGGAGTTATTAGTGCGTGTACTCAGTTTGTTGCCTATCAATTTCAACTCGTACAAAGTTTATCCTCCTGGATGCAAGGATCATTTTCGATGATTCAAACCAATCAGTATGAATGGCTGTATTTATGCTTATTTGTTTTAGTACTTAGTATTATTTTTGCCCATTACTATACAGTAGTCAGCATGGGGGAAGATATTAGTCGAAATCTTGGCGTTCCGGTGAAACGGATGGAGTCTTTAACATTAGTGCTTATTGCGCTAACGACGAGTGTCACGATGATTACAGTTGGAAGCTTACCGTTTATTGGGGTGATTGTTCCAAATATCGTCCGCATGCGATTTGGGTCTCAGATGAAAGTATTAGTGCCACTGACGATGCTAGTCGGAGCGTGTCTTGTATTAAGTTGTGACATTATCGCACGAATGGTCATTGCGCCTTATGAGATTTCCGTAAGTATCATCTTAAGTATTCTTGGGGCTGCACTCTTTATTTTCCAAGTGATTCGCCTGGAAAAGAAAGGAGGAGACTAATGAAAAAGAAAACAAGAATCTTGTTAGGCTTCCTTTCTGTGATGGTCGTATTACTAGTAGCAGCGTATCTACTGATACCAACAAAAAATAGTACAACCGTTTCAAATTTTATTTTGCAGCGACGATTCTTGAAATTGCTGGTCATGGTGATCGTGTCTTGTGCAATTCCAATCTCTACGATTAGCTTTCAAACCGTTGTGCAAAATCGATTTTTAACGCCGGGTGTGTTAGGAATTGAGAGCCTATTTGTCTTTATTCAAAGTGGACTGTATTACTTTGAAAGTTTAGTAGGGGTCAAAGTAGAACAATCAGTGATAATTTATGCTGTCACGATTGCCATTCAAATCGGTTTACTACTGTTATTAATGAATGCGTCTAAAGGGATGATGCTATCGAACTTCAAAGTGCTATTGTTACTGACGATGGCATTTTCGATGTTACTACGAAATGCAAGCACATTTTTACAAGTGTTAATGGATCCAAACGAATTTGATAAATTGCAAAGTTCACTTTATCCATCTTTTCAAAAGATGAATGCACAACCAATGATGATTGGTGTAGCAATTGGTCTTTTCGTTCTTTTAATGATGGTGTTCTATAAAATAAGATATCAGTTAGATGCGCTTCATTTAGGCGTTGACGGTGCAAAGATGTTGGGCATCAATACAAAACGACTTAGTAATGTAGTGATTGTCATTGTCATTATTATGACAAGTTTATCAACGATTCTAGTAGGACCGCTTCAGTTTTTAGGCTTTATGATTGCTAACTTAACTTACCAGTTAACGAAAGAATATAAACATGGCGTTTTATGGCTATTCTCAGCCGTTTTGGGGCTTGTAATAGTGCTCGCGGCACAGTTAATCGTTGAACGCATATTCCTTCTAACAATCCCGATTAGCGTGTTTATCGAAGGGATTGGTGGAGTATTGTATTTAATCTTATTAGTGAAAGGGGAGAAGCCTGGTGCAGCTTAAAGGTGTTACAAAAAAATATCGACATCCAGTTGTTGATCATGTGGATTTAGAAGTTTCAAAACATCGACTGACTTCCTTTATTGGACCAAATGGTGCTGGAAAATCAACCCTTCTGGGTATGATGAGTCGACTTCTCCCGAAAGACGAAGGTTTTATATATATTAATGGTCAAGAATTTGAAGCGTGGAACTCAACAGAATTGGCAAAAGAACTGGCTGTTTTAAAACAAAACCAGCAAGTGTATGTCAGTATGACGGTTGAAGAATTTGTTCGTTTTGGTCGTTTTCCATATACAAAAGGGAAGATTACAAAAGCAGATGAACAGATTGTTGAAGAGGCGTTAAAAAATACGAATCTTACCTCTTTTAGAACACAAGATATTGGAACCTTATCAGGAGGCCAGTATCAACGAGCGCTTATCGCGTTGGTTTTAGCTCAGGATACCGAATGGATTTTACTAGATGAACCTTTAAACCATCTCGATATGAAACAAGCGTTTGAAGTGATGAACCTACTTCGTTTCTTAGTTGACGAAAAAGGAAAATCGATTGTGATTGTGATGCATGACTTAAATATGGCAAGCAATTTTTCAGATGAGATAGCTTGTTTTAAGAATGGAAAATGTATCATCCATGATACAGTCGATAAAGTGATGAAAGAAGAGATTCTTTCGAATCTATATGAGATTCCCTTAGAAGTAGTTGAAATTCATGGTAAAAAAATATGTATTATAAAGAACGGAGAAAAACAATGAAAAAATTATTAGCACTATTTAGTTTATTGGCTGTATTTATTCTTGCAGCTTGCGGCCAAACAACAAAAACAGATGGAGCAACAACACAAGCAGCAGCTACAGAAGAAAAGAGTGAAGTGACTCTTACAAATGGGAAAGAAGACGTAACGGTTAAAACGAATCCAAAGAAAATCGTTGTGTTTGATTTAGGGGTTGCAGATACAATCCGTGAACTTGGATTCGTTGGTAATATCGTAGGGATGCCATTAAAGACTTTACCTACGTACTTAAAAGATTTACTATCAAGTATTCAACCAACTGGATCAATGGTAGAGCCTGATATTGAAGCAATCGCTGCGTTAGAGCCAGACCTTATTATTGCTTCAGCTCGTACAATTAAATTCCTAGACCCACTAAAAGAAATTGCGCCAACTGTTATTTTCTCAGTAGATCAAAAAGATTACTGGAATTCAGTTTCTAAAAACATCCGCTTGGTAGCTTCACTTTTTGGTAAAAAAGCTGAGGCTAAAGCTGAAGAAGAAATTAAATCGTTAGAAGCTTCGATTAAAAAAGTGGCTGATATTAATGAAAAATCAAATAACAAAGCATTAACTCTAATGCTCAACGAAGGAAAGATGTCAGCGTTTGGTGCTGATTCACGTTTTGCATTCCTTTACCAATCACTTAAATTTAAAGCAACCGATGCTAAAATTGAAGACAGTAAACACGGACAAGAAATGAGTTTCGAAGGGATTAAAGAAATTAACCCAGATACAATCATTTTGCTAAACAGAACTTTAGCAATTGGTGGAGATAATTCAAATGCAGACACAGTTTTAAACAATGCATTATTCAAAGAAACAAACGCTGTGAAAAATAACCGCGTCATTCAATTAACTTCTGACTTATGGTATCTCAGCGGTGGTGGATTACAGTCTACTAAATTAATGATTGAAGATGTTCAAAAAGTACTCCAATAATGAAACTGAACTTTAACAGCTATGTTTAGTTCCAAAGGAAAGAGGTGTACCGCAATGCGGTACACCTCTTTGTTATTTTATGGTTCTATAATTTTTAGGGTTGATGGAAATTTTCCAACAACCCTATTTTAGTGTA
>CALJSD010000214.1 GCA_937976325.1 uncultured Carnobacterium sp. | reverse complement strand
GCGAACCCAAGACGTCTTGATTGGCTGACGACCACGAGGAATTTCACTTAAGATAGAAGTATCCATTTCCCCAAAAGCCGTAATCGCAAGTGTACGAGGAATTGGCGTCGCCGTCATTTGAAGCACGTTCACGCCCGCCCCTTTTCCAGCGAGCGCCTGACGCTGTTGCACCCCGAAGCGATGTTGCTCGTCGATGACGACAAAGGCCAAGTCTTTAAAGTTTACATCTTGTTGGAACAAGGCATGCGTCCCGATAATGAGGTTCGCCTCTCCACTCTCGATTTGCGCGAGTAACTCTTTTCGCTTCTTTTGCGAACGATTCATACTACCGGTTAACAATACTGCCTTCAAAGGAGTTCCTTGAATCAATTTTTCAATCGTCAGCATATGTTGCTCCGCCAAGATTTCTGTCGGAACCATGAGCGCTGCTTGCTTGCCTGTCAGAGCCGTTGCGACCATGGCAATCGTCGCCACAATCGTCTTCCCGCTCCCTACATCCCCTTGCAAGAGACGATTCATCTCATAAGGCGCGCGCAGGTCAAAACAAATCTCATTCACGACTTTCTTTTGCCCATCTGTCAGTTCAAACGGCAGCGTCTGAATAAAGGCCTTCAACGCGGCATTATCATACAGCACCGCTTGCCCTTTTGTTTGCTGGTGGCGCTTCTGACGCATCCATTGCAAGCGCAGTTGATATAAGAAGAGCTCTTGGTAGACAAGTTGATATTGCGCACTCTGTCTTTCCAGTTCATCTTTTGGAAAATGCATTGCCCGTACAGCGTCTCTATGCCCCATCAAGTGGTGCGAAGCCGTCAACTCTTGCGGCAATACTTCTGGAATTTTATCTTCAAAACGATCCATCGCCGACCGAACGAGTTTGAGAATCGTCGCCTGCTTCAACGATTTATTCGTGCGATAAACCGCCTCGACTTGGTCTCCTTCTTCGTCCTCCACATTTCGGTTCGATAAGATTTTCATCCCCATCAAGGTAGAACGCTTCGCATCCCATTTCCCGTAGATAGCAATCTCTTCGCCCTGAACCACTTTATCTTTTAAATACGGCTGATTAAAGAATGCAACTTGGATGACTTGTTGGTCAATCGCCATGCGAAACGCCAAACGGTTCTTCTTGAAGCCATAGTAGCTCACAACCGGTTGCGTCGCCACAAGCCCTTTTAGCGTGACTTTCTCTTGGTCCATGATACCTTGCACATCACGAATCTGTATATCTTCATAACGAAACGGAAAATGCGTTAACAAGTCATAGACTGTCTCGATGCCAAGTTCGGCTAATGGCTCTAATCGTTTTGGTCCAACGCCTGGCAAGACTTGCACACTTTGAAAGACTTCATTCATCCAATCACATCCTTTCTACTTTAATAAGTGTAATTCAATTTCTCGTAAATCGTCAAGAGGAAGGAAAGTGAGGGATAAGCGTATTTATCTGCTAAATATTCCTTTCATCCTTTCGGATATCTTCATATTCGCGTGAATAGCTGTACCGGAAGGAGCCTACTGTCTCCTTTCCTCTCGAGCCTCAAACTGATACTAGGAAATTCTTTCCAAGTATCAGTAATTCGCATCGAGTACGCTCGCTATTCATTCGAATATAGAATCCAAAAGGCTTCCCAGGAATATTTCACAGCACTGCCCTCCCTCATTTTCCTTCCTCCCTCCTTGACTGTTACAGTGCAGGGAGTTTGGATGTGCATTCCACAAAGTGCAGTCTTTCCCCTCGTTGGACCTTACAGCACTAGAAATCCTGAGGTGCACTCACTCAGTTCCCTTTTTCCCATTTGGAGGCGAGTGAAGACTCAAAAGCACGCGAAAACAAGAAAGCACTCTCTGTCAAAGTGAAATCCCTGATGTGAGCACGAAACCCAACCAGCAAACTTACTTATTATAAGAATAGAGATTCTTGAGGATTACGGAGAATACTGCGGATTCCATAATAACTGTAATGGGGAATCGCATTAAAACGAATAAGAGGGCGTAAGGAATTTCATTCCCTACGCCCTCTTTGAGGCTTTAAAGGTGAGAGACTTCGGCTCGAACCGGTGCCCCATTATAGTTTTTATGGATAAATCCGCAAGGATTCGAGTTCACACTAAGCGCAATTCTCCTGGTGTGGTGTCCCGGCCACCATATACACTTACTTATGTAAAAAAGAGTACAAAAATATCCTTACCGGATTCTATAGTCATCATCATAGCGACTAGTATTCGATGCGAATTACAGATGCTTAGAAATTTATTTCTTAGCATCTGTTTGAGGCTCGAAAGGGACAAGACCAAGGCTTGTCCCGTTACAGCTTTAATGATGACTATAGAGAATATCCGGAAGGATATTAGTACTCTTTTTAGTTTTTTATTCTACAGATAATAAGTAAGTGTATACTGGTTGGTTTCCTTCATGAACTTCAACCTCTACATCAGGGTATTTCGCTTCTACAGCTTCAGTGATTTCTTCCACTTCGCTTGCTTCTGCGTCTTCGCCATAGATGATTGTTAGGATCTCCGAATCGTCGTTGATCATTTTATCAATCGTCGCAAGAGTTGCTTCCTTACGGCCCGCAATACTTACTAAAATCTTGCCATCTACAATACCCATGAAGTCGTCTTTCTTAATTTCAACGCCATCAATGTTAGTATCGCGAACGGCGTTAGTGATTTGACCACTAGATACAAGTGCCATTTGTTCGCTCATTGCAGCTTGGTTTTCTTCTAAGCTTGCTTCTGGGTTGAACGCTAATAGTGAAGCTAACCCTTCTGAAATCGTACGAGTGGCAACAACGGCAACTGCAGCATCTTCTGATACTTCAGCCGCTTGGTTTGCAGCCATTTGGATATTTTTGTTGTTTGGTAATACGATGACTTTTTCAGCATGTGCTTCTTTTACAGCTTGAAGAATATCTTCAGTACTTGGGTTCATTGTTTGACCACCGTTGATGATTGTCGTTACACCCATGCTCTTGAATAATTCTTGAATTCCTTCACCAGCAGCAACTGCTACGATTCCGTATTCCGCTTTTTGTTTTTGCGCTGCTTCTTTTACTTTTGCTGAGTAGTCAGTTTTTAACACTTCTTCGTGTTGCAAGCGCATGTTGTCCACTTTCACTTTCATTAATGAACCGAAGCGTTGTCCGTAGTTCATGACTTCACCTGGACGTTCTGTATGCACGTGTACTTTGATGATTTCATCGTCAGCTACAACTAGTAAAGAATCTCCAAGTTCGTTTAAATAGTTACGGAAAGTATCGTAGTCGAATGTATCTACGACTGTTTCGCCTTCACCGATTTTCACCATGATTTCAGTACAGTAACCGAATTTGATGTCGCCAGTTGATACGTGTTCGTAGTCAACGCCTGCTTCGTGGTGAGCCACTGAAGTTAAATCGATTTTATTGCTTTGTAATGATTGAACAGGAATCGCTTCTCCTGTTAATGCTTCGAAGAATCCGTTGTAAATGAATACAAGACCTTGACCACCTGAATCCACTACGCCAACTTCTTTTAATACTGGTAATAAATCTGGAGTTTTCGCTAATGCTTTTTCAGCACCACGTAAAACAGATCCCATTACTTCGATGATGTCGTTTGAAGTTTCTAACTTACGAACACCACGTTTAGCTGATTCACGAGCAACAGTAAGGATTGTACCTTCTACAGGTTTCATAACGGCTTTATAAGCTGTTTCCACACCGTTCGTAAATGCTTGCGCTAATTCTTCACCAGTGATTTCTTCTTTACCGACAACGGCTTTAGAGAAACCACGGAATAATTGAGATAAGATAACTCCTGAGTTCCCACGAGCACCCATTAATAATCCTTTTGCTAAATCTTGTGCTAAATCACCTACAGTTGTTGCTGTAGAGTTTGCAACACGTTCCGCACCAGATTTGAATGAGAGCATCATGTTTGTCCCTGTGTCTCCATCTGGTACTGGGAATACGTTTAATGAGTTTACGAATTCTGCATTTTCAGATAAACGCATTTCACCGATTTCCACCATCGCGCGGAAATCTTGAGCCGTAATAGTTTTCATAGTTGCCATATTATTCTTACTTCCTCCTGACTAGAATCAACAAGCATTACGCTTCGATGATTTTAACTCCTTGAACATAGACATTCACTGTATTTGCAGCAAATCCTAACATTGTTTCTAAGTTATATTTCACTTGTTCTTGAACGTTTCTACAAATCGCAGAAATCTTAGTACCATAACCTACAATAATGTAAACATCCACTGCAACGCCTTCCTCTTCTTGACGAATCACAACTCCACGAGTGAAGTTTTCTTTCTTCAAGATTTCATTAAAGTTGTCGCGGATTTGATTGCGGCTTGCCATACCAACAACACCATAGTTATCTGTAGCGGCTCCACCAACAACCGTTGCAATCACTTCATTGCTAAGTTCGATTTGTCCATTTTCTGTTTGAATTTTTACTGTCATACAAATACCTCCCATAAATATATAAAGGTTTCTATCTAAATTTTAGACAGATTGACACATTATTTCTATACTATAATATCATATTCCAAGCTGATTACCTAGCCTTTTACCAATTTTTAACGCTCTTAGAAACTCATTGACCAGCACACTTGCATTCTAAGTTCAACTATGCTAAATTATTTAAGTATATGATTTAGTTCAAAATTATATCAGCTGATAATGAATTAAATGAAGGAGGAGAATGAAAATGGCTAAAGTATGTTATTTCACTGGACGTCGTTCTGAAACAGGTAACACTCGTT
>CALJSD010000213.1 GCA_937976325.1 uncultured Carnobacterium sp. | reverse complement strand
TATCGAGTCACGAAAGTTTAATGCAGTTGATTATTCCAGAAGATTTACAAAAATTCGGACTTATTCCAGAGTTTATTGGACGTCTTCCAATCACTGCAGCGTTAGAACCGTTAAGTAAAGACGATTTAGTCGATATTTTAACGAAACCAAAGAACGCTTTAGTAAAACAGTATCAAAAACTATTTGCGATGGATAATGTGGAATTAGAGTTTGAACCATCAGCGCTCCAAGCAATCGCGGTAAAAGCAATTGAACGTCGTACGGGTGCGCGTGGTTTAAGAAGTATTATTGAATCAGTGATGATGGATTTAATGTTTGAAATTCCAAGTCGTGAAGATATTACAAAAGTGGTCGTTACAGAAGCTATTGTGAACGGAACTGGCGAACCTGATTTGTATGATGAAGAAAATCGATTGATTTCCTAGGGATTTTCAACAAAATATGTTAGGATAGAATGTGATATGATGGGTGCATTATATTGCATTCTATTTTTATTTAAGAATATATGATTAAGGGAGATAACAGCATGAAAGGATTAAAATCCTTAATATCGAAACATTACACAAAAGAAGAATTTGCTTGGATTATGCAGGACTGGGCCAATTCAGTTTATTCTTTAATGATTACTACGGCCATTTTTCCGTTGTATTTTAAAACAGTATCCTCTAACGCAGGAGTTAGTGCCGCTGATTCAACTGCATTTTTAGGATATGCCAACTCGATTGCGACATTTGCCGTGTCGATTATGGCGCCTGTTCTTGGAGCTTTAGCGGATTACAAAGGATACCGTAATCCGATGTTTACATGGAGTACGTTGCTAGGAGTATTTTCAGTGATTGGAATGATGTTTGCCGAAACAGATCAATGGATTTTATTATTAGCATTGTATACTTTATCGGCAATCGGATATTCAGCTTCGAACATTTTCTATGATAGTTCGATTATGGATGTAACCACTTATGATCGTATGGATAGAATTTCCGCAGCTGGATACGGGTATGGATATATCGGAAGTGTATTCCCGTTTGTATTATTTATGATGATTATGCAGTTTAGTGGATTGAATTCAAACGCAATCGTTATGGCTGGTTTCTTCATTACAGCCGCATGGTGGTTTATCTTTACGGTTCCGTACTGGTTGCATGTAACTCAAAAATCATTTATTGAAAAACCAGAGAAACCTATTAAAGAAAGTTTCATGCGTTTATGGGGAACGATTAAACGTATTGGAGAACATAAACAAGTATTCTTATTCTTGCTTGCTTATTTCTTCTACATCGACGGAGTAGGTACGATTATAAAAATGGCAACAGCAATCGGTTCGGATATGGGACTCGATAGCAATAGCTTGATTGTCATCTTATTAATTGTTCAAATCGTGGCGTTTCCATTTAGTTTACTTTATGGATACTTATCAAAACGCTTTGGTAACAAGAAAACATTATTCCTTGGAATTGGTACGTATATTTTAATTTGTGTGATGGCATTATGGTTAAATTCATACACAGATTTCCTTATCTTAGCAATTCTAATCGGTACAGCTCAAGGTGGGGTACAATCGCTCAGCCGTTCATTATTCGGTCAATTGATTCCAGCCAACAGAGCAAATGAATTCTTTGGATTCTATAATATTTTCGGTAAATTCTCATCTATTTTAGGAACGACATTACTAGGAATTACCGCTCAAATGACTGGTAATTCATTAGATGGTGTATTCTCATTAATTATCTTGTTCCTAATCGGTTCAGTATTACTATTCTTCGTGAAGTTGCCAACTCAGAAAGGATTAGAAAATGAAGGTTAATAAAGCCGAATTTACTATTAGTGCTGTTGGGCCAGCGCAATATCCATCTGGGAACCTTCCAGAAATTGCGTTATCTGGTCGTTCAAACGTTGGAAAATCTTCTTTTATTAATAAGTTGATTCAACGTAAAAGCCTAGCACGTACCTCAAGTAAACCAGGTAAAACCCAAACATTGAACTTCTATCATATTAATGAACAGTTCTATTTTGTGGATGTACCAGGATATGGGTATGCTAAAGTGTCTAAGAAGGAACGCGAAAAATGGGGGAAGATGATTGAGGAGTACATTACGACTCGTGAACCTCTTCGTTTAGTACTTATCTTAGTTGACTTTAGACATGAACCAAGTCAAGAAGATGTTCAAATGCGTGAATTTTTGGAATATTACAATATTCCGTATCGAATTGTGATGACGAAATGTGATAAGATTCCTCGTGGAAAATGGAATAAACATGTCAGCGTTATTCGAAAAGCGTTTGGAAAACCACCAGAAGACTTATTCTTAACATTCTCGTCTGAAACAGGTGAGGGAGTAGAGAAAGCTTGGACGTGGATTGAAGAATTTATTGCAGACTAAAGGGAAAGAACAAGTGATACCTTATACGGTATCACTTGTTTTATTTGAGCAGAAAAAAAGCTTGCTCCATTGCATTAAATCGCGAATTGTGATATATTATATGCTGTATCATTAGGCGTAGTGTATGGAGGGAGTTTTTTTATGAGTCAACGATTATCAAAAGAAACGATTCAAAGTATACAATCGCAAGTGAATATTCTCGATATTGTAGGGCAATTTGTCCAATTGAGAAAGCAAGGAAAGAGCCTTTTTGGCCGATGTCCTTTCCATGATGAAAGAACACCTTCGTTCACTGTCACAGAAGAAAAACAGTTATTCCACTGTTTTAGTTGTGGACGCGGAGGAAATGTTTTTAACTTCATGCAGGAATTGGAAAGTTTATCTTTTCCAGAATCGGTTGTTAGGGTTGCAGAACTTGCGCATATTCCTCTCGATGTAGAAATCCCTTCTAGCCAACAAGCAATTCCTCAAAAAGAGAGAAAATTGGTTGCGGCACATGAAAAAGCGAGTGAGTTTTACTCGCACGTCCTATTTAATACAAAAGGTGGACAAGAAGCACTTCATTACTTAACGGATCGTGGTTACACGATTGATACGTTAAAGGAATTTGGATTTGGTTTCTCGTTAAAAGACCGCACGCAGCTGACACAGCTCTTACAAGATTTAGAGCTAACAGAACAAGAAATGGAAGCGACAGGTCTATTCGTTGAAAGTCAATCAGGGTTCTTTGATCGTTTTAATCAGCGAATTATGATTCCTCTTCGTAATGAACATGGACAAATCGTCGGTTTCTCTGGACGTGTGTTGCCAGGGTATTCAGATGAGTTCGCTTCACAGGCTAAATATTTAAACAGTCCTGAAACACCGCTCTTTGCGAAAAGAAACTTCTTATTCAACTTTGATTTAGCAAAGAAGAATATTCGTAAAGAAAATAAAGTCATCCTTTTTGAAGGATATATGGATGTTATTTCTGCTTGGCAAGCGGGAGTTCAACTAGGGGTCGCCTCAATGGGGACATCTCTTACACCAGAGCAAATTCAAAAGCTTCGTCATGTTACGGATACGATTTTGATTGCTTATGATGGTGATAGAGCAGGTCTGGAAGCGACAAACCGTGCGATTGAAATGATTCAATCCACGAATGCTTTTACGATTGGTATTATTCCATTTGATAATGGGCTGGATCCGGATGAGTTTATTAAACAACGTGGACCCCAAGCGTTTATCGATTTAGTTGAACACGGGCAAGAAACTATCTATCAATTTAAAAAGAGATTCCTTTCTAAGAAATATCAACTACAAGTTGAGAGTCAAATGATTCAGTATATCGAAGAGATGATTATTGAACTAGCGAAACTTACAAATGATG
The DNA here is from genome assembly GCA_937976325.1 of uncultured Carnobacterium sp. Lineage (GTDB taxonomy): Bacteria > Bacillota > Bacilli > Lactobacillales > Aerococcaceae > Granulicatella. Next base: position 1,130 of record CALJSD010000213.1, on the reverse strand, counting down.
TTGAAAAGAATCTAGCGATGAAGTCTCTTGCGGATGAATTTAATCTTGATTACACAACGATTCAAAATCAAGTGAAGCAAAAGCAAGTTCAAACTTCGCAGAATTTCCAAGCGCCGCCTGTACCAAGTATGGAACCACAAGCGCCAACGATGAATAGACCGTTTATAAAGAACGAAGCTATACAAAGGCATCTAATGTACCGCTTGATGCATCATAATGAAGCTTGGACATATCTGAATCGTATTAATCCAGAATTCTCGTTTCCAGACGCATTATATGAGCAATTATTTTTACATATTCAGGCGTTTAGAAATGAAGAAGAGGAATTTGATGTTCAAGAATTTATGTTGTTTTTAAACGATAAAGATTTAATGAACAGAAATCTGGTATCTGAAATCGAACTAGGTCAGTTTCCTCCAGAATGTACGGAACAAGAGATTCAAGATTTAGTATATGTACTTTCACAAAAGAATACTCTTAAAGAGCAGTTAGCACAAAAAAAGGAAGAGTTGAATCGAGCTGCTCTTGTGAACGATGATGAAGCCAGAAAGAAATTGATGGTCGAAATCATGGAGATTCAACGACAATTAAGGAAAAGATAGAATGGAGGAATGGTGAATGACAGTTCAAAAGAATGAAAAAGGTCAAACACTGAATGAAGCAACTTCAGCGCTTCTTGCAGAACGAAAATTATTCGGTCAAATTTTATACGATGATTTATCTGCGCAAATCGCAATCCCATTTGAGTTGGATGCGGAAGGAATGGATAAATTAATTCAAAAGTTTGAGGATGCAGGGGTTAGTGTTGTAGATGCTAACGGTGAACCAACAAGCCAACAATTGTCAGCAGAAAGCCAACGTGAAGCTGAAACTGGCGTTGTTGAAGATGATACTGCCTTATCTTCAAATACGAAGATTAATGACTCCGTTCGTATGTATTTGAAAGAAATCGGACGAGTTCCACTTCTTAGCGCGGATGAAGAAGTGGCATTAGCACTCCGTATTCAAGAAGGCGATACAGAAGCCAAACAAGAGTTAGCGGAAGCCAACCTTCGTTTAGTAGTATCTATTGCAAAACGTTATGTAGGACGTGGAATGCAATTCTTAGATTTGATTCAAGAAGGAAACAT
>CALJSD010000212.1 GCA_937976325.1 uncultured Carnobacterium sp. | reverse complement strand
AAGAGCGGCCCTACTCCTTCACGGCTAGATGCTGATAAAGAGTAGTTTCCTGATTGGTCATATCCCATCCAAGTTGCGACAACTACGTCTGGTGTATATCCAATCATCCATTGGTCACGAGAACCATTGTCATTATTGATAGCTTCGGTTGTCCCCGTCTTACCGGCAATCGTTTTGCCAGCTGGTGAAAATGGTGCGCCAAGACCTTCTGAACCGTACACGGTTAATAGCATACTTGTCATCTTCTTAGCGACTTCTTCCGTTGTTACACGGTTTTCCTTCACGGCCGTGTTGTCTACAACGACTTTCCCATTTGCGTCCACAATTTTTGTCACAAAACGTGGTTGAACACGAACTCCTTTATTGGCAAAGGCTGTATAGGCAGAGGCCATTTGCTCTGGAGAAACTCCTTTTGTAAGTCCTCCAAGGGCAATCCCTAAGTACTCGTCTCCTGGGTCTGTTTCGATTCCGAACTGATGAACCTTCTCGATTCCTTTCTTCAATCCGATTTTATCGAGTAACCATACAGCAGGAGCATTCCAACTGTGGTTCAAGGCTTCCGTCATTGTCACGGTACCTTGATATTTTCGATTCCAGTTTTCAGGCGTATATTTATCCGAACCATACGAACGTTTCTCGTCGACAAGAACGGAATTAGGTTGGTACCCTTCTTCAAGCGCCGGAGTATAGACGGCTAATGGTTTAAACGTTGACCCTGGCTGTGCCTGAAGCTGTGTTGCACGGTTAAATCCACGGAAGGTATGTTTCTCGTTGGTACGTCCCCCAACTGTTGCAAGTACATCCCCAGTTTCCGGATCCATAGCAATTGAAGCCGCTTGGGCAATCGTTCCGTCAGATGCTTTCGGGAATAACCAACTATTTGAGAAGGTTTCTTCCATATCCGCTTGCATATTTTGATCTAAACCTGTGTAGATTTTATACCCTTTGTTCAGCAAGTCTTCTTCGCTAATTCCGTATTTCGTTGTGATTTCATTAATAACCGCATCGAAATAATATGGATATTTATAACGGGCATTGGCTTCATACGTATCTGTCACAGTAATCACTTCAGCAGCAGCTTTATCGGCTTCTTCTTGTGTGATTTTGCCATTATCGACCATCAACTGTAAGACAGTCGCACGGCGTTTCACTGTCGATTCCATATCGTCAATCGGATTGTACACATTCGGTGCTTTTAAGCTTCCTGTAAGGACAGCCGCTTCACTGATAGTTAAATCCTTTGCGCTCTTTCCGAAATAACGAAGCGAGGCATTTTCAATTCCGTACGCCCCATTTCCGAAATAGGCATTATTTAAATACATCTCCAAAATTTGGTCTTTGGAATATTTCTTCTCCAACTCAAAACTCAAGAAGAGCTCTTTCGCTTTTCTCATAAACGATTGTTCCTGAGTTAAGAATGCATTCTTGGCTAATTGTTGCGTAATGGTACTTCCTCCACCCGTCACTCGGCCACGGTTTACTAAAAGGCCAAATGTCGCACGAAGCAGCCCCATCGGATCGAATCCATGGTGGTCATAGAAACGTTTATCCTCTGTGGAAACAAGCGCGTTAATCATATTCGGAGAAATCTGGTCTATCGTTAGAAATTCTCCTTTATTGATATTCAGTACGCCGGCTTCTTGGTTATTGCGGTCATATACTTCCGTCACTTGGACCATCCCAGCACGTAAACCACTCACATCGGTTGTCTTTGCGGAATAAACTAAAAATCCCGTAAATAGTGTTACTACCGTTAGCATCATTGCAAGAAGTAGCTTCGTTACATGAAATTTTCTCCAAAAGCGACGAATCGCCATCATGATTTTATGATTCCAAATACTCTTTATAATGGATTGTTTTTTTGGTTCTTCAGTATGACGATGCTCGAGTTCAGTGTCTTGTTCGACTTCGATACTTTCTTCGTCATGATTCTGATTGTTAAATTCTTCGTTCATTACAATCCTCCTTTTAAATTGAGTCTATTATACTGTACCATAAAACCCTCTAAAACCACATAAAAACTGCACACCTTTACGAAAAATTAAACGATAAATAGAAATAACAATAAAGAGAAAGTAAGACGTAAATGATTCCTTTGAAACCTTACAGATATCTTCATAATTACGGTAACGTTGCACCGGTTCGAGCCTAAAAGTCTCTCACCTTTAAATCCTCAAAGCGGGCGTACGGAATAAAATTCCTACGCCCGCTTATTCGTGTTTTAATGCGAAGTCACGTTACTGTAATTATAGAATCTGTAAGTTTCTAGTCATCATTTACGTTAGCAACTGCACTTTATTTTTTTACGAATAATCTTTAATTTTTCTTGATACAACAATAAAAATGCACGTTATAGGGTTTAACCAATATAAGGTATAACTTATATTACTTAAAAGTAATATTGCTTGTTTTTATTGTTGTATCAACGAAAAGTGGAGTTCCTTTATTTTTTATGCGCAAAAAAAGAGAGGTTTCCCTCTCTTTCGTGAATCTTTGTTAAACTGCAAAAAGTCGTTCTAAGTCTTCGTGAGTAAATGCTTGTCCGTCTGGTTCGTCCACACGTTCAATCGTTGCGCCTAATGCACGTAATTTTTGATGGAACTCATAATATCCACGGTCTAAGAATTGTAAGTCTGTTACACGTGTATATCCTTTTGCAACCATTCCAGCGATGATTAACGCTGCCGCAGCACGTAAGTCTGTTGCACGTACTTCAGCTCCTGATAATACTGATGCACCACTCATCACAGCTGTATGTGAGTCAATACGGAATTGCGCACCCATACGACGCATTTCTTCTAAGTGGTTGAAACGGTTCTCGAATACTGTTTCCGTCATTGTGCTTGTACCAGTAGCTAATAATTGTGCAATCGTCATTTGCGCTTGCATATCTGTTGGGAACCCTGGGTGAGGTAAAGTCTTCACGTCAGTTGGTTTCAACTCATCTGGACCAATGACACGAATTCCGTCTTCTTCTTCGATAAATTGAACACCCATTTCGCCTAATTTAGAAATTAATGGTTGGTTGTGTTCTGCAATCGCATCTTCGATAAACACGTCGCCCTTTGTAACGGCAGCGGCTACCATGAAAGTACCAGCTTCGATACGGTCAGGGATAATTGAGTGAATTGTTCCATCCAAACGTTCTACCCCTTCAATACGCATGTTTTCTGTTCCAGCACCGACAATTTTCGCACCCATCTTGTTTAAGATGTTTGCTAAGTCAACGATTTCTGGTTCACGCGCTACATTTTCTAGGTATGTTGTTCCTTTTGCTAGAGTCGCAGCCATCATAATGTTTTGAGTAGCTCCAACAGATGGGAAATCTAAGTAAATACGAGCTCCATGAAGTTCATCTGCATGTGCTTCGATATATCCTTCTGTTTGAACGATTGTCGCACCCATTGCTTCGAATCCTTTTAAGTGAAGGTCAATCGGACGACTTCCGATAGCACATCCACCAGGCATCGCTACACGCGCATGTCCAAAACGTGCTAATAATGGTCCCATTACAACGATTGACGCACGCATTTTACTTACGTATTCGAATGCTGCAGTTGTTGTGATATCTTTTGTGGCATTTAAAGTAATGGCCTTTTCTTCTTCGTCAAATGTACTTAAGACGTTTAAGCTTCCTAATACGTTTAACATCATATGTACGTCTGATAAGTTCGGTACATTTGTTAAATGAGTAACGCCTTTATCTGCTAAAATACTTGCTGCTAAAATTGGTAATACCGCGTTTTTAGCTCCTTCTACTTTTACTGTTCCCTGAAGACGTGTATCGCCACCGCGCACGATCATCTTATCCATTAAATAACCTCCAAAAACTCTCTATCCATCTACTGCAATATCAATTGAATGTACTGATTTAAATAATCTGATAAATCGAATATGACTTTAGCTATACTAGCACCCATCCAAATAGCGATGAGTAAAAAGAGAATACGGGCTTCCTGAACGCGGCCTTTTCTGAGAATTTTCTCGATTTGAATGCCTTGCAACGCCCAATAACTTAGCATGATAAAAGCAAGAACCAATGTGATTCGAATGATTAATGTTACTTGAATCATACCTACTCCTCCAGTCATATACTGCCTTTCTATACTACCATATTTGACCATTAAAAAAAAGCAGGAGATACTTAAGACTTTATGCTATACTAATACCAAAGTGAGGGGAAAGAATGTTAGAAAGATATAAAACCATTAAAGAAGCTGGGACGAATGAAATCGAGATTAAAGGGTCTCGTTTTATTGCGCATTTTCAGCGAGTAACAGACGAAGAACAAGCGCTCGAATTTATCCAAGCTATCAAAAAAGAACATTGGAAAGCAACGCATAACTGCTCTGCTTTTCTCATTGGGGAAAACGACCAAGTGCAGCGTGCGATGGATGACGGTGAGCCAAGTGGTACTGCAGGCGTTCCAATGCTAGAAGTACTCAAGAAAAATGAATTAAAGGATGTCGCGGTTGTAGTGACGCGTTACTTTGGCGGAACAAAACTTGGCGCTGGAGGCCTCGTCCGTGCGTATTCTGGGGCTGTCAGCGAAGGGTTGAAAGCCATCGGAATCGTCGAATGCCGACTCGAAGATCAACTTGCCCTAACTTTTGATTATGCGCATGTTGGTAAAGTGGAATATTATTGTCAGACGCAAAATATCCCCATCGTCGATAAAGTCTTCCTCAATAATGTTCAATTCACCTGCAGCCTCCCTGTTCAAGAGGTCGAAGCTTTCCAAGAAGCCATCATTGAACTCTTACAGAATCAAGTAGAATTTGAGAGTCTTGGAGAAATGTATACAGAATATCCAGTTGGGTAAAAAAGGTTCTATAATTTTTAGGGTTGATGGAAATTTTCCACCAACCCTATTTTAGTAT
>CALJSD010000211.1 GCA_937976325.1 uncultured Carnobacterium sp. | reverse complement strand
AAACGAAAAACAAAATTTAATAGGATTTTTTCAAAAATTGAAAGTTTTAGGCCAAAAATCACCCCAAAATCGTGCTGCCCAAAATTCACTTATAAGTGAATTTCGGGAAATTGCAAAAATATAGTTGAAAATAAAAAAACTCGAGCCTTCAAAACGAAAGCTCGAGTGAAAATTTTATATTTTACGATTACCCGTTGAATGTACGAACAGGTGTCACTAATTGAATGAAGCTATGTGGAATACCAGAGTGGTCTTCTTTTAGTTTCAATGTAAATGGACGGTTTGCTTCTAAGAAGTTGATGACAGCTTCTGAAGAACCGAATAATTTCAATGCTTCTTTTAAGTAGTCAGGGTTGAATGAAATTTCAAGTGGAGCTCCTTCGAAGTTTTCCACAGCGATTTCTTCTTCAACCGTACCCACTTCAGGAGATTTACCTGTTAATAGAATACGTTCCGGAGAAAGTGTTAATGTCGCGATATTGTTTTTATCCGTATGTGACATTAATGAAGCACGTTCTACAGCTGCTACAAGTTCGCTAGCAACAACAGTAATCGAAGTGTTCGCTCCGTCGTTAATTAAACGGTCTGTATCTGGGTACATTCCTTCTAATAAACGAGAGTAGAATGATAATGTTTCTGTTTGGAACAAGATTTGATTATCTGTAATCGCGAAATCTATTGTTTCTAATCCGTCGATGATACGAGATAATTCTAATAATGTTTTACCAGGTAATGTCATTTCAAATGTCAATGCATCACTTCCAGCTGGCATTTGTAGCGGAATGATACGTTGGCTTAAACGGTGAGAGTCAGTTGCGACTGCTTTTAATTGGTTGTCTTTAATCACCATATGAATCCCTGTTAAGATTGGACGAGATTCTGCAGTTGAAACGGCAACCGCTGTTTGTACAATCACTTGTCTAAATAATGGAACAGGAATTGTAATCACATGATTTTTTTCGATTTCTGGTAATTGTGGATAATCCACTGCTGATAATCCATTTAATGTAAATGATGCATTACCTGCTGTAATCGTTGCTTGTAATTGATCGTTTGTTTCAAGTGTGAATACATTTAAAGGTAATTTTTTAACGATTTCTCCAAAGAAACGAGCAGGAAGAACGATGCTACCTGGTTCTTGGACTGTTAATTGTAATTCTTCGTCTTCGATTGGTAAGAATACTTCGATAGAAACTTCTGAATCACTACCTGTTAATGTTAATCCTTCTTCACTAGCAACTAATTTAATCCCTGTCAAAATTGGAATTGTTGTTTTTGATGGAATTGCACGTTGCACATCTACAAGATTTTTTAAGAACCCTTGTCTGTTTACTGAAAATTTCATAACTGCCTCCTTTAGGGTGTGCTTTTATATTTAATTTATTTATTAATAAAATAGTAATAGTAGTAGGGCCTGTGTATATTGTGGAAAAGTCTATTTTCCTTATAACAGAGACCATTTTTAGTTGTGGATAACCATTGTGGAAAACTCCACCGTTTTATGGGATTTATCCACAGCTTAATAACCGAGCGAATGCTTGATTTCATTAATCACGCGAATCGTTTCTGGATCATCTTTGGCTTCTTGGCTAATTTTTTCATAGGCGTGAATAACCGTTGAGTGGTCACGACCAAAATCAGCACCAATCTTTTGAAGAGAAACACGTGTTAATTCACGAGAGAGGTACATCGCGATTTGACGCGGTTGAACCATTGTCTTCGTTCTTTTCTTTCCTTTAATATCTTCGACCGTAATATTGTAATATTTCGCAACGGCGCTTTGGATATCATGAATCGAAAGTAATTTTTCATCGCCTCCAGGAAGGAACGATTGCAACGCTTCTGCAGCAAGGTCTGTTGAAATATCTTGACCAACCATGACAGAGTACGCTTGAAGACGCATCAGAGCTCCTTCTAATTCACGTACGTTTGATTGAATATGACCTGCAACATAACTCAACACTTCAATAGGAATATTAAATCCAAGTGATTGTGCTTTATTTTGTAAGATAGCAATACGCGTTTCTAAGTCTGGTGGAGTGATATCAACAGATAACCCCGATACGAAACGAGACACGAGACGTTCTTGCAATTCTTTAATTTCCGTTGGTTGACGGTCACTCGTTAATACGATTTGTTTTTGGTTATTGAAAAGCGCATTAAATGTATGGAAGAACTCTTCTTGAGTCGCTTCTTTTTTCGCTAGGAATTGAATATCATCGACCAGTAAGATATCCACATTACGGTAACGATTGCGGAATTCTTGTGGCGTTTTTGATCCAATCGAAGCAATCATTTCATTCATAAACTCTTCACTCGTCACGTATTTGACACGTGCGTTTGGATGGCTCTTCTTATATTTATTCCCAATGGCTTGCATTAAATGAGTTTTTCCAAGACCTACACCTCCATAGAAGAAAAGAGGGTTGTAGGTATTACCAGGGTTATCTGCAACGTAATGCGCGGCAGCCGTGGCCATTTGGTTTCCTTTACCAATAATAAAGGTTTCAAATGTATATTTAGGATTCAAATGCGAGTCCTCTTCGATGGCAACCATTGTTGGAGCTTCGGGAATGTTTGGTTGAATTTCTTCGACTCCTTGATGGAATGGAGTTGTTACTGGACCTTCATCTTCTGAATCGATAAAACGTGGTTCAAACGATTGTCTAAAGTAATCATATCCAATTTCCATAATGTCTCTAATAAGGTTATCTTGCCAATATCTCGCAAATGTTTTAGAAGGCACTTTAATATAGAGAATATTTTGTTCAATTCGAATCGGTTCAGCTGGTTTAATCCAGTGGTTAAAGGTAAATTCGGAATTTGTTTTTTCAAAGTGTTCTAATAATAGTTTCCAAAATTCTTGGATGGAATTCATAAATGCACCTCCTTCTATCGTTTTCAAGATTCTAATCCATTTAACAGTGTACCATCTTTCAAAAAAGTTTTCCACAATCGGCTGGAGAAAATCACAAAAAAAGTGAGATTTGGATAACTTTATCCACAAAACGGTGGATAAGTCGAATGAAAAAGTGGAAATTCACAGAGATATACACAAAAAAAGAACAGTTATAAACAACAAGAAAAGTTGATATAAAAGGAATTTAATAGAGTTATCCACCATTGTGCATAATTTTTGTAAACAGGATGTTATTTTGTGGATAAATTGTTTATAAGTCTGTGGAAATCGTCTTTTATGCAAAAAAACTATCCACCATCGATGTGAATAACTAAAAAAATAGAGCGAAATCAACAGTTATTTGTAGAAATTTTTAGCCTGAATATGTTATGATACTTCAGTAATTTAGTGATTAGATAGTTTATATTGACAAGTAAACATTTTATATTTATAATGTACTAGACTGTCTAGGGAGACTAGATATTTCATTTACAGTAGGAGGTGCACACGAATGAAAAGAACATATCAACCAAGCAAACGCAAACGTCAAAAAGTTCACGGATTCCGTAAACGTATGAGCACAAAAAATGGCCGTAGAGTATTAGCAAGCAGACGCCGTAAAGGTAGAAAAGTTTTAGCAGCTTAGATCACTGAACGTCTCAGTGGTCTTTTTTTTTAAAAACCATTTGAGTGACTGGAGAGATTCAAGTAGATGAAAAAATCGTTTCGAGTAAAGAAAGACCGCGAATTTCAAAAGGTATTCCGCAAAGGGAAATCGACAGCGAACCGTCAATTCGTTATTTATAAATATAATAAGGAAGACCAATCCCATTTTCGTGTGGGAATCTCTGTCAGCAAAAAACTTGGAAATGCAGTTACGCGTAATCGTCTAAAAAGAAGAATCCGTCATATTTTAATGGAACTTGACGACCAATTGGCGCAAGATGTAGATTTTATCGTTATTGCTCGTCAACCCATCGTACAAATGTCTTATCAAGAAATGAAAAGCAGTATGATGCATGTTTTAAAATTAGCTACAATATTACCTAAAAATGAAGATTCCTATTTATAGGTAGGAATCGTTGAAAATTAAATATTCTAAAAGGTGGGACTTTTCAGTGAAGAAAAAAAGCCAATTGATTTTATCATTAGCAGTTTTAACTTTATTTTTAGCGGCCTGTGGAACTTCTCCAATTACGGAGTCTAGTACAGGATTTTGGGATCGAATTGTTCTATATAATTTGTCTCAATTTATCATCTGGTTATCAAACCTATTAGGAGGAAGTTACGGTTTAGGGATTATCGTCTTTACGATTATTACTCGTTTAATTATGGTTCCTTTAATGCACTTCCAATACCAAAGCACGCGTAAACAAGCGATTCTTCAACCAGAAATTAAAGCGTTACGTGAGAAGTATTCAGCACGCGACCGTGCAACACAAGAAATGCTTCAAGCTGAAATGAATGCTTTATATGAGCGTGAAGGTATCAACCAATATGCTGGATGTTTACCATTATTAATTCAATTGCCAGTTATGATGGCATTGTATCAAGCAATCAGCCGTACAGACGTATTGAAACAAGGTCATTTCTTATGGTTCCAATTAGACCAACCAGACCCATATTTCATCTTACCAGTCTTAGCAGCATTAACAACGTTCATCACAACATGGTTATCAATGAAAATGCAAGATACTGGTGGCGCTGGTAAAGTTATGATGTACGTCATGCCAGCAATGATCCTATTTATGTCTCTTGGGTTATCAAGTGCGTTATCACTCTACTGGGTAGTCGGAAACGTATTTATGGTAGGCCAAACATTACTATTAAATAATCCATTTAAATTCCAAGAAGAGCAAAAAGCGATTGCCGCAGAGAAAAAACGCCGTGCAAGAGCGCTTGAAAAAGCGAAAAGAAGACACGGAAAATAATTCTTATAGAGCTCTTGTTGAAATGTCTCAATCATGAGATAATAACAATGATTTTTATAGAGTAGGAGAGTTTACGATGACAAATACAATTAAAGTAAGTGACGTTTCAGTAGAAAAAGCAATCCAAAAAGGATTACGTCAGTTAGGATTATCACAAGATCAAGTACTTGTTGAAGTTATTTCTGAAGGTAAAAAAGGATTGTTTGGCTTCGGTCAAAAAAATGCTGAAGTGGAATTAACACCAGTCGCTACAATGGTTAGCGAAGAAGCAGTAGAAGAAGTTGTGGAACCTGTTGTGGAAGAAGCAACTGTCGAAACAGTAGAAACTGTGGAAGTTCCTGAAGAAGACTTCGAGGAAGATGATTTCGAAGAAGAAGCAGGAGAAGCAGACTACGAAGAAACTGTAGACCAATTAGAAGAAGCTGCTCGTGTGACAAAAGAATACT
>CALJSD010000210.1 GCA_937976325.1 uncultured Carnobacterium sp. | reverse complement strand
TGCTCTTCCGATCTGCTACATTTCTCGTTTTCAACTCTTTAATCGGCTGGGTAAAGGCGTATCTCTCCCCCAAAGCCCTAAAATCAATCACTGTTTTTCTATGCATATCCTAAGTATAGCATAAAAAGGCAGATCCAGACAAAGCTGATCTACCTTTTTATCATTTTCTTACTATTGATTACACTTAATTATGCTTTAGTAAATAAATCACCAGCAAATCCATCTGATTTCTGTAAGAGTTGTTTGTAAACTTTTTCTTTAAGTGCAACTGTTTGGTTTGAATTACCAGCTTTCAGGTCATTTTCAACCGCTTTGTTGAACAACTCTTGAAGTCCCGCATAGTTTGAGATTTTCTCACCATTGATTTCAATTTCAACAAAACCTTTTTCACCTTTAGCTTTAACTTCCTTGAACCATTCTTTCTTCCACTCTTCTAGTGTATGGAATTTACCACCAGACACTTTCTCAATGATGAAGTCATCACCAAGACCTGGTCTACCAGCTGCTTTAGATTCTTGTTTATACTTGTTAGAAGCATATCCGACAAATCCATCCAAGTATCCGAAGTAACCCCACATACGGAATGTATTATGTTTGAACGAGATAGAACCTACAGCACTTTGACTTGTATTACCACCGTAAATTCCAGCCATCATACTTACAGTTTGATATGCCGTATCAAAACCTTCAGCACGATAATGTTTATTTCCAGGCATATTATGCTTAGTCACGTAATTACCATCTACAAGGTCATCAATGCTTGTCAATTTCTTCTTGTTCTCCGCGTCATTTAGGTCACGAAGTAAATCCCATTGGTGTGGTTGTCCAACTAAACCATTTCGATCAGCTTTTTCACGCCATTTCTTGTCCATCTTCTTGAACCACTTATTGTTATCTCCGTCATTCTTCGCGATAACGGCATCCGCTTCTAAATGGTCGAGCATCATAAGCGCTTCGTTATAGTTCTTCATGTAATGGTCAATTTTAGCTCGACTATCAAGCAAGTTCGGATTGTAGTTATACCATTGGTTTCCATCATTTTTACGCTCATACGCCATATTTAGACCCAATGCGCCATAATCACCATTAGAACTTGTTACCGCAGGCGATTGTAACATACCTTGAGCAAAGGCTTCAACGTCTGTACCTTCACGATGTCCCCAACCACCTAAATAAGCCATACGGTCATTGATATGCGTTGTTTCATGAGTAAAGGCTGATGTACCAAAATCACTAATCATACTTGACCAGATATAGTACACGGCTTCTGAGTTTTGAGGTCTATCAAAGATATACGCATACGCACCCATACCATTATCACCATGCCATTTACCAGTTGGACCATAGAACTCACGAATTGGAGCATAATCACCGTTCTTCGTATGACCCATTCTATCAACCCATCCACCTGGCGCACCATGGTTATCCCAGATAGCCGATGGAACCATGTTTTCAGATTTCAACAACTGATTACGTACATTATCAGCCGCCAAGCGAGACCAGAAGTCTAAGTAGTTGATTTGTTCTTGTGCACGTAAGTCAATTTCTTTCTTGAATGCTTCACGTTCAGCTTCTGTATTCTTACCATATTTCTCAAACGCACTAAATGCTAGTGTATTGTATGTTGAAATCAAGAACATATGAGCTTTCTTTGTAGTCAGAAGTGGCAAGATATATTTGCTATGTTCGCCATTGTTTAAGTTTTCATATAAACGATATTTCTTGTCCGCAAACAATGGATTTGATGATTGTTTCTCAACGACATAGTTTGTATGTGAAACAGCTTTCTTATACCAGGTGTTAATATCAGTTTCGTTTGTGAATAAACGCATATTATAGTTTAATAAACCGTTCAACTCACCAATACCAATCGTTCCACCGATCGTTTCTCGATAAGCTTCTAATGTTCTGTTACCTTTAATGTTATTTTCTCTAGAACCGATCTTAATCAAGAAATCTAAGATATTTACATTCTTACCATAGAAGTCAGGTTTGAACATCATAAGATCTTTCATTGATTTTTCGTCATATTTGAACCCATAGTAACGATTTAGATAAGTAAGACCCATCATAATTTTCGCTTTGTTTTCGTCTACTTTCTTAACAAGAGCTTTCATCGCAGCTTCGTCACCATTTAATTGATGGTCTTCGTTTTCGACTAAAGCTTTCACTAATTTATCTAAATTAGCTTTCGTTTCTTCGAAGCTTTCTTCAAGGAATAAGTTACGAATGTAATTGTTCTTATGATTGTCACTATTCTCAGCTGGTTTGTTACGTTTGTCCATTAATGCACGCACTTCAGGTGAAATCAATTCGACACTTGCTAATTTTTCTTTCACATCAGCAATTAGTTTGTCACGATTCTTATCCACCATATTTGGTGTGTAAACAATGCCATCTAGACCTGTAATACTATATTCACGAACTTGTGCTACGTTTGAATCCTTAGAAGCAACCGTCATTTCTTCTTTAGTACCATCAGCGTAATGAATCATTATTTTATCAACACTTGATAAGTCAGTCACGAATTGACCATCTTTCATACCAGTTACAGATAATACTTCAGTCGTTAATAATTTAGAACCAGCAGGAATTTTATTTCCTTGATTGATAATCCATTCTTTGTTGTAGAACGGTTGAAGTTTTTCCACATTTCGGTAAGCAAGTTCACGTTCTGCATTATAATCTTGAATCTCTTTATACGTATCAGATTTTGGGAGATTATTATTTAACTTATCTACTAATAATGTTGGAGCTTCAAAATCTTTAGATGTAATATCGAAACTTTCTAATCTTTTATCAGCTTCTTCTTTAGAGATTTCTTTAAGTTTGTCCGCATTTTTTCTTGTCACATTACCAGTAGCTTCCCCAGCTACGCTGACAACTCTACTTAAATAAGGGAACCCAAAGTCATCATCTCCAATATCACCTGAACCATAAAGTTTTTCAGCGTTAGTTACTTTTACATAACTAATAACATCTTCTAAAAATCCGTATGGCCAGTTTTTAGTAATAACTCCACCTGTCTCTACATTGTTTTTCAAGTTAATTGACCCTTTTGCTACAGCTTTTTTAATATGTCCGTTAGCTCTTACATCCATTGGGTCCATACCCCTATCAAGTGTTGAAACTAAAGCTGAACCACGAGCTCTTTCACCAGTGATTTCTACATCTGTATAAACTTTTTCAATATTTGCTTTTCTTTGGTTGTTAACTAAACCAGAAATACTCCAACCTTTTTTACCTTCTGTGCGAAGTTTTCCGATAACAGAAACATTTTTCATTTTGCTTCCATTATTTAAATTATTAACAACTCCAGCTACATCATTACCACCAACAATACTACCCGTAATTTTAACATTTTCAATTGTCGTATTTGTAGCATCTTTTGCAAGTGTCGCTATTTGATCCGTACCTGGTTTATTTATATTCACGTTAGAGAAAATTAAATCTTTAATTGTAGAATTTTCAATAACATCAAATAATGGATTGCTTAAGTTATGAATAGCAAACCTATTCCCATCAGTACTAGTTAACGTACCTTTAAATTTCTTAGTAATATAAGATTTTCCATTTGGTTTAATATTAGTAGCATTTAAGCTTTGTCCAATTTTATATTCACCTTCTGGGTTATTTTGAATAGCTTCAACCAATTCAGCGAAATCATAGTAAACATTATCCACTTTTGGTTTTGGTTTAGCTATATAATAAACATACTCGTTAGCTAATTTCGAAGAATCTGTATGCTGAACTAAATCAGGCGCAGTTGCAGTAACTTTATATAAAGTTTCCCCATCTTTAACCACTTCTTCTATCTTATCAACAGCAAGTCTTGTCACTTTATTGTCATGAGTTGTTACTCGTAAGTAAAGCGGAGCAACATCTGTTGGCTTTTCAGTTAATAAGCTCTTATCTGTTTCGTTTCCTTCAGCATCTACACTCATTAAGCTGGTTTCTTTGATATTTTTGATTTCAACTTTTTTAAGGTCTAATTGAATTTGTTTATCTTCTAATTTCTCAGTTTCTTCACCTTCTCCACGATCATAAACCATTGTAGTAGATAGGGTGTAACCTTGATAATATTTTAATTCATCTAAAGTAGCATTTAAATTATTTTCTGCTACCGTTACTTCTTTAACAAGTTTTCCATCTTTATCTTTCAGTGCTAATTTGATTGATTTAATCTCTACACCATCTTGTTTATTTAATGTGTAGCTGACAGTGGCACTCTTCTTTAAGGCATCTTTTTCAGTAGTAGCCCACTGTAAGGTTGGTTTTTCGAAACCTTTTGTACCTTGTTTAATAATTTTATCTTTAGGTTGTAAGATAACTTTTTCTTCTACTTTTGGAGCGTCGGCTGTTTTCTCTCCGCGAATCGTTTTGTATGTTTCAGTAATTTGTTTCTTACCTTCCGCTCCATCTTGATATACTTCAGTTGTTCCACGTTTCAAAGTATTATCTTCTTGAGTTTTTGTTTCAAAAGGAATTGTTTCTTCCCTTGTTTCAACTTTTGTTCCCTCAATTGGTTTCGTTCCTTTTTTAACCACTTTAGAAACGGCAGGAGTTTTTACTTCTGTAGTTGTAGAAATAACTTTGTTTGTTTTCACACCTTCTACTGTTTCATAAGTTGTTTTAGTAACTTGAACTCCTTTAGAACCAGGACGTTCAACTACTTCTTCATCGACATATTTAGTATCATCTGGAACGATTTCTGTAGTGAAATCTAATTCAGTTTCAGTAGATTCCTCAATTGTACCAGTTGATACTTTGTACTCTGGTAATTCAGGTTGTACTAAAGAGGCCCCTTGTATTTCGCCTTCTTTTACTTCTTGAACACCTTTTGTTTCAATTTTTCTAGTATATTCAGGTAATGTTGGTTGAGTTAAAGCTTGCCCTTCTTTACCGGGTTCTTGAGTTCCGTTAACCGTAACAGAAGCTTCAGGAAGTGCAGGTTGAGTTAAAGCTTGCCCTTCTTTGCCGGGTTCTTGAGTTCCGTTAACTGAAACAGAAGCTTCAGGAAGTGCGGGTTGAGTTAAAGCTTGCCCTTCTTTACCAGGTTCTTGAGTTCCGTTAACCGCAACAGAAGCTTCAGGAAGTGCAGGTTGAGTTAAAGCTTGTCCTTCTTTGCCAGGTTCTTGAGTTCCGTTAACTGAAACAGAAGCTTCAGGAAGTGCAGGTTGAGTTAAAGCTTGCCCTTCTTTGCCAGGTTCTTGAGTTCCATTAACTGAAACAGAAGCTTCAGGAAGTGCAGGTTGAGTTAAAGCTTGCCCTTCTT
>CALJSD010000209.1 GCA_937976325.1 uncultured Carnobacterium sp. | reverse complement strand
CTAAAGAAATAACATAAGTAGCAAATGCATAAACAGCCTTCATTTCTTGTGGTAAGAACGACGGTGAAGTAAATAAAAGGATAAGTGCAAGTGCGTATGGAAGAATCATTCGTTTAATCCATGGACGTGCCTTTCCTTTTGCAGTTGATGTACGGTCAACAACCGCTCCCATTAGAATATCAGTAATACCATCAAATACTCGAGCAAATAATAAAATTGATCCTACTACTGAAATTGTTAAGCCAACAACATCTGTATAGAAATAAGTGATAAATCCATTTGCTGTAGTAATCATCAGATTAGCTGCTAAATTACCAAATCCATATGTTATTTTCTCTCCAATTGGAACGCTTGATACATTATTATTTTCTGTCATTGTTTATCTATCCCTTCTTGATTGAATTAAAGCGTTTTACTAAAATCATATTACTTTGATTTCAATCTATTCACAATGCATTAAAAACAGGTTATAATGAACTATCCACAGGTATCAAAGGAGTTAATTATGAATCTTGAAGAATTAGATATTTACTTACGTCATATAAACATATTTGAAAAAAAGCAAAGAGAAACAGGCATTTCAGTCAACGATATTTCTAGTGCAAATAAAAATATAAATACGTACATTGATTCAAAATTTAATATATTTCGTTTTCCAAAATCTTTATTTTTTAGCAAGGGCGAAAATATTTACATAAACAAGCACAATCGATTTGCTCCTATGATTGAGCATCTTCATGATTTTATTGAAATGACCTACATTTATTCTGGTACTTGTACTCAAACAATTAACGGAAAAACAGTAAACCTTACTAAAGGAAGTTTATGTGTATTAGATAGAGATGTCCCTCATTCTATTGATGCTTTAGGAGAAGATGACATAATGATTAACATTTTGATTAATGAAGAAACATTTTCTTCTCTATTTCTTTTTAGAAACCAAAACCTCACTAGTCTGGAAGCAAACATTCTTGCAGATGTTTTTAACAAGCAAACTGATCATGACAGATATGTCATTTTTGATACAACTCAGAGTATTGCTATCCATTCATTAATTCAATTATTATTGACAGAGTACTGGTCTTATCAACGTCAGGGATCCGAATTCCTTTCTCACTATATTCATTTAATAATGTTGGAACTTGTTAGAATTTACAGCATAAACGCTACAAAGAATTATCATTCCTCTAAAATTAAGATTCATGAAATTCTTGCTTTTATCGATAATAACTTTAGAAACTTAAAATTAGAGACTCTAGCTAGACATTTTGGGTATAATCCGACCTATTTAAGTAATACTCTCAAAAAAAGTACTGGAAAAAATTTCCAGGAAATTCTATTGGAAAGACGACTAATGCAAGCAGCTGATTTATTAAAATCTACAGACTTCACTATGGATACCATTGCTTTCGAATCTGGTTTTCCTTCAACAAGTTATTTCTTCCGACAATTTAAGAAACACTATAATTGCACTCCTAAAGTTTATAGAAAAGAGAACTAATTTATAATAAGAAAAGCAATGCTCTAAGGAGCATTGCTTTTCTTATTTTTTCAACACTTCAATTAATTCTTGAATATCGACTTTGGCTTCTTTAATCGGAAGTCCTACATAAACATGATTCATCTTTTCGCGTTCGATATATCGATGTTCGATTCCTCCTTTAAGAAGCTTTTCATGTAACAATCGATTATCCGGATAAAGGATATCATGCGTCCCAATATAAATACTAATTCTTCCTAATCCTGATAAATCTCCAAATAGCGGACTCACTAGCGGTTGTTTCAAATCTTCTCCTGCCCATAACTTTGCCACTTCATGAATCCCACTCTGTTTAAGGATTGGGTCAAATGGTTCATACGAGGCGATTTCAGGATTATCCGTTGCAATATCCACCCAAGGAGAAAATAGAACGAGTTCCTTTGGCTGTGGTAAAGAAAGTTCTTTTAAGTAAATAGCAAATCCTAAGGAGAGCCCTCCACCTGCAGAATCTCCCATGATAATAATAGAATTCGGATTTGTATTTTCTTCTAAAAGTCCGCGATATAACTTTTCTAGCTTTTCATACGTCTCACGGTATTGATGCTTTGGAGCTTTAGGATAAATTGGGAACACCACTTTTGCATCTATCGCCTTTGCGATTTTATGCACCAAGGTAAAATGCATCATCGACGGTTGCAGTATATATGCTCCACCATGTAAAAATAGAATTACTTTTTGGTTAGCATCTTTCTTCTCATTCCACACAAACACTTGCATGCCATCTACATCTTTTTCTTGGACATCTACTTTAATGTATTTCTTTGGATTTGTGATAGGAACGTCATTCCCCTTAGCCAATTTATTTAATTCTTGCTCAAATTTTTCTGGCTCATCTTTTGAATAAGTCAGCGGTTTTACGAATAGAAAGAGTAATCTTTCCATTAGATAGCTCAAAAAAGAACGCTCTTCAACTTTTCTTACATAAAGTATTCCACAATAGATTATCACTGCGCCTGTAACAATTCCTATTAAAAATCCACTCATCTTCATTCCTTCTTTCATACAAAAAAGGAGCTAAAACGCTCCTTTTTCATTATAACTTTACTGATTAATATAAGCTAGCAGACCCTCAAAAAATCTTTTTCAGGTAATTATCTACGTTATTCAAATTTTGCTTTATTCGCTTCGTTTGCTGGCTTCATATCGATTTGTAGAAGGTTCACTAAGTTCTTATCATCGATAGTTGCATTGCCTTTGTCATCCACCTTAATCGCTAAATAGTGTTCGTTTCTATCGTAATAATCCATTCCTTCTAAGTTGACATAGCCATCTCCTCTAAACCCAACGGCAGCTAAGCGGTAAATAAATTTTAACAAGAGCGCTTTTGTAAAGTCTGTTTGTCCGACTTTTTGCGCTTCCTCTACGATTTCATCGAAGAAGGCTTTGTTATTTGTTTGATAGCTTGCTTGTACTTCATATTGGTATAAGTCAACACGTGGCGCTCTTAATTTCAAATACACTGTATCGCCATCCACTTTATAATCTTCAAGCGTATAAGCTGCTGCTCTTCCTAAGGCATTCGTATTTACCTTTAAGTACATTGGTCCGTAGACTTTAATTGGATACTTCACTCCTTGATACTCCACTTCCCCGTCATTTGTATATGTTGGGCGTGTTTCCTTCAAGAAGTTCACCATGTAATCATTCCAAATACGTGTAAAGAATTCTTCTTGATTTGAAGTTCCTGTTGCTTTTAGAAGTACATCAAAGTTTTCTTGGTTCACAAAAACTGCATCCACGAGTTTTAATGCTGTTTGAACTTTCGTATCAGTAATGCTCTTCTTCTTTTCATTCAACGCATCTACTGCTTTTTTCACACCATCCAAGTTCATCGTAACTGTTTTTCCGCTATTTGATTCAACATACGTTTGTTCGAATTTGGTCATCGGTGCGACTTTTGCATTCCAGTCAAATGAAGCTGCTGGATTTTTGCTATCTGTTGTATATTCAACGACTGCTTGCGTAGTCGTTGTTGCTTCTGTAGTTTCCTTTGTTGATTCTGATGTCGATTTAGACTGAGAACATCCTGCCTAGAACGGCTACACTCCCTGCTAAAAATCGTTTCGTTCCTTTTTTCATAAATGACTCCTCTCATCTCATATAGAGAATGATTTCACGATTACTTTCATTTATTGTACCATAATTCTTTGAACTCCAAAACAAATTTCCGCAAAATACAATCATATTAACGAAACAATCACATTAAAAAAGCACCCTCACCATCGTGAGAGTGCTCGCTTCATTAATTATTGTAATTTTTCTAAGTCGGCTTGTAAGGCTGCTACTTTTTCTTTTGCAGCTTCTTCACTGTCTGCTTTAGCACCGATGTAGAACTTGATTTTTGGTTCTGTTCCACTTGGGCGAACTGCAATCCATGATCCGTCTTCTAAAATATATTTCAATACGTTAGAGGTTGGAAGTCCGATTTCAGAAACAACACCGTTCGCATCTTTTTGCTCGTTCACTGCAAAGTCTTGAGCTAATACCACTTTCAATCCTCCAAAGCTTGTTGGAACTGAAGAACGTAGACCATCCAATAAAGCCTTAATCTTTTGTGGACCTTCTAAACCAGCTACGGTTACAGAAATTGTTTTTTCTAAGAAGTAACCGTGTTTTGCGTATAATGCTTGAAGTCCGTCATATAAAGTCTTACCTTCGTTCTTGAAGTGAGCCGCTACTTCGGTAAGTAATAACACTGCTTGAACGGCATCTTTATCACGGACAAATGATTTCACAAGATAGCCATAACTTTCTTCGAAACCAAACATGAATGTATGGTCTCCTGTTTCTTCGTCGTGTTGGATTTGTTCTGCGATGAATTTGAATCCTGTTAATACATTCATCATTTCAGCGCCATAACTCTTAGCAACTGCTGTTGGAAGTTCGCTACTTACGATTGATTTCACGACAAGCGCATTACTTGGAAGAGTTCCTGCTTGTTGGTGAGCATATAATAAGTAATCGACTCTGCCGACACTGGCGCGGCAAAGAGCCCAATCGCCGCGCTGAGTGCGAGAGCACACGCGAGACGTCCTGCCAGAGTTCCCTTTTTCTTCAAATCCATTTCCTCCTCATCCGCTCCATGGAGATACGTCAGTGCTGCGAACTGCCTGGCAGTCCGTGCACACAAAAACTGTAGG